>NZ_MEEL01000016.1:0-208434 GCF_001724435.1 Microbacterium sp. SCN 69-37 | reverse complement strand
GGGCAATCCTCGATATGCAGCACCTGGATCTTCACACGCCCATTCTCCCGCGCAACTCGCGGCGGCTGGCCACCCCGCACCTTCTTGATCAACACGCCCAAGTCACGGGCAAAGGACGAGCAGTGCTCAAGGCCGCGTCCACGGGCCCCTCGCAAACCAGAGGGTGTGGGGCTGTGACGCACGCGTCTGCTGGCGGAAGTCTCATGCGTCGCACCTGGGCCCGGATGCGATCGACTTCGTATGTCAATGAAGTGGAGGGGCTGACGGGAATCGAACCCGCGCTGTCTGCTTGGGAAGCAGAAGTTCTGCCATTGAACTACAGCCCCACGACGACCTGACGGCCGTGCCCGTCTAGCATACCCACGAATGTCGCTGACTGACCGCCGCACTGAGCGCGGGCGGGCGCCGCTACGCTGCGCTGGGCGCAGAGATGATCGCGACGACATCGGGGGCGCGGAACACCATGACCCCCGGAACGTTCCGTTGCTCGAGGATCCCAACTTCTTCGAGCTTGCGTACAGCGTTGCTCACCGCTTGGTAGGTCAGCCCTGGAAACGCAACACGGTTCCAGGTGGCTGTGCAGAGTTCTGGCGGCGCCGCGAGTGGATGAGCGGCGAACGCGACGCGCTCGTAGGTCTGCCCTCGGCCGTCCGTGCCGGAGATCGGAAGGAGGTCGCCGATCGGACTTGCCGCGAATCGTGCGGGATCCGTGCTGCTCTCCTTCAAGTTCCCTTGATCACACCACGTATCGATTCAACTAAAACCGGAAACAATTGAACTTGCCGTCGCGTAATTGAAGCGTGCCGCAATGACGCATGGCCTTCGGCTCACTCGCGGCGCCGCCCCGAACGTCTGTACAGATGTAGGAACGGGTCAGCGGATGCCGCGGTTGGCGTGAACACGCTCGGATCGAGCGCACCCATCCACACGACCCGGAGGACCGATCATTGCCTACGTCGCCATCGAAGACGGCGCGGAGATCTACTACAAGGACTGGGGAAGCGCTGACGCCCGGCCCATCGTCTTCCACCACGGCTGGCCCCTCTCGTCCGACGACTGGGACGCGCAGCTGCTCTACTTCATGCTGACCACGCACGCGGACGTCTCAACCCCGACATCCTCGCGTTCATCCAGTCCTGACCGTCCGTTCGCGAACCGCCCGCTGCGCGCTGGGCGCCGTACTCCCCGTCACTCCGACAGGTGCTGCACCGTGTTCGTGTAGGTGATCGCATCGGCCGTCGATCCGACAAGGCCGAGGGTCACCCCGAACATCGAGTCCAGGCCTTCGGCGGGCGGCGGGGTGTCGGCGCCCAGCGTGAGCAGCTTTCCTCCCGGAAGCGTCGCGCTGAGCGAGTTGATGTACACCACCACGTGCCCGTCGAGGGTCATCGTGTCGGCCGTCGTCGTCAGGATGGGGCCGGTGTCGTGGCGGACGGTCAGGCTGAATCCGGAGATCGTGATGCGGTCGGCTTCGAGCTTCAGGGCCGTCGTCCGCGACCCGTCGGCGAGGGGAACGGTCACGACCGAGATGCCGCGCAGGCCGCTGAACGACAGCGACTTCGAGCCGAGCTGGGCGGACGGCTGCGTGAACACGGGCCCCTGCTCGTCGGCGACGGGCGCCACCGCGGGCGGCGTCGTGCCTTCCGACGGCGACGGTGACGGCGAGGGCTGCCCCGGCTCCGGAAGGCCGGGGACGGTCGGCAGGCTCGGGATGCCGGGAGCCGACGCGCTCGCCGACGGTGACGGACTGGGCGTCGGGGACGGCGACGAGTGGCAGGGCATGATGATCGGAATGCACCACTCGGTCGGCCGTGCGCCGGAGGTCTCGGCGGCGGCCGCGGGCAGGGCTGCGGCACCCACCGCGCTCGGCGCGAGCGCGAGGAGCGCGGCCGCCAGCAGCGCGGAACGAGCGCGCCGCGTGGTCATCGCGTGACCGCCTCGTCGGAAACGATCGCCTCCTCGGCATCCGCCTCAGCCGTCGGCTCCGCCCCCGCGGTGCGCGCGGCTCTCGGCATCCACGACACCGCGAGGATGCCTCCGACCGCCGACAGTAGGAAGCCGATCAGGAAGCCGCCGAGGTTCACTCCCACGATCGAGTAGACGCTCGTGGCCAGCGCGATCACTCCGTACAGGATGCGGTGCGCCGGGGTCGCGATGACGAGCGCGCCCAGCACGATCAGCAGCAGCGGGATCACCACCGCCTGCAGCCCCTCGATGCCGAGGTGGATGTGCAGGCGCCCGAAGTCGAGCTGGCTCGAGCCGAACATCGCGAGGCCACCGACGATGAGCAGGATGCCGCCGACGAGCGGCCGATCCTTCCGCCACGCGCGCACCGGCCGGCCCGCCGCGGGCGTGGGCTCGGTCTCGTTCTCGGACTCCGCGGCGAGCTCGGCGGCGCGGGACGCCCGGCGTGTCAGAAGCATCCGCTCGATCCGTCCGTCAGCTTCAGCGACATCCCGGTCAGCGTGAAGACCGAGGCCTGCGTGCTCCACGAGATCTGCTGAAGGTTGTTGATCGTGACGCCGTCGGCATCCTGAGCGAAGTCGCCCGCCGAGCCCTTCGCCGCCGTGTTCACGGTCGAGGCGTCGACGCCGATGCGGATGTTGGAGAACGACGAATCGCCCTTGAGGTCGGTCATGCCGATCTGCAGGTCGCTCGCGGTGGCCGGGTTGCCGCCGCCGCCCGCCGTGATGAGCACGCCCACCTTGCCCAGCGGGGTGTCGGAGATCACCGACTGGCAGAGGTCGTAGAGCTGCGCCGACGCGATGTTCGCGATCGCGACGTTGTGCGAGCCGCCCGCGGTGTCTTGCGTGACGCCGGCGTACTGCGAGAAGCCGGTGCCCTCGAGCTTGGATGCGCTGATCTGGAACTGGCTGCCGGAGACCGCGAACGAGACCGGAACGGCGCCCTGTGCGACGCCTCCGAGGAGGAACGTCGAGGCGAGGACGACGGGGATGGTGGCGAGGGTGATGCGTCCCGCGCGGGAGCGAGTCGGGTTCGAGAGTCTCATCGATCCTCCGGATGCCGGGGCGCCGGCTCCGCTGCCGACGCGTTCGATCATCGACTGTGCGCTTCAATTGACAATCAGTCAATAAGGACGGCGTCACTGTGAGAGAACTCTCACGAAAACTGTCCGTGGGACCGTGCCCACCTCGTCGGTAGGGTCGAGGACATGTCCACGGAGCAGCGTCGGCGCCTGTCGCGGGAGGATCGGCGCGCCCAGCTGATCGCCTCGGGGGTCGCGTTCCTCGCGTCGCAGCCGCTGGATGAGCTGACCATCGAGGCGCTCGCCGAACGGGAAGACGTCTCGCGCGCACTCGTCTTCCACTACTTCGGCTCCCGCCAGGGCCTGCACACCGCGGTGGTCACGACCGCCCGCGACGCGCTGATCGCGGCATCCGCCCCCCGCGCGGAGCTGCCGCCGCGCGCCCGCCTCGACGACACGATCGAGCGGATCGTCGCGTTCGTTCGCGCCCACCGCGGAACCTTCTACTCGCTGGTGCGGGGCGTCGCCAGCGGCGACCCCGTCGTCCGCGAACTCGTCGACGAGGCCCGCGACGAGAACGCGCATCGCATCGTCGAGGTCTTCCACGAGCTGGGTCACGCCGACTCGCCCCTGCTGTCGGTGGCCGCACGCGCCTGGGTCGCGTTCGCGGAGGACGTGCTCATCGAACTCGGGCTCGAGTCCGACCGGCCCGCCGGCGAGATCGTCGCCTTCCTGTCGCGTTCGGCGCTGGCGATCGCGGCATCCGTCGACCACTGAGCGCGCCGCGCTCGCCCGCCGCGGACAGTAGGCTGGCCGCGTGCTGCTCAGTGACCGCGACATCCGCACCGAGATCTCCTCCGGCCGCGTCGGACTCGACCCGTGGGATGCCGCGATGGTGCAGCCCTCGAGTGTGGACGTGCGTCTGGATCGCTACTTCCGGCTGTTCGACAACCACAAGTACCCCTTCATCGATCCCGCCGAAGACCAGCCCGACCTCACCCACCTCATCGAGGTGCGCCCCGACGAGCCGTTCGTCCTGCACCCGGGGGAGTTCGTCCTCGGCTCGACGTTCGAACAGGTGACGCTCCCCGACGACATCGCCGCACGCCTGGAGGGCAAGTCGTCGCTCGGACGCCTCGGCCTGCTGACCCACTCGACCGCGGGCTTCATCGACCCCGGATTCTCCGGTCACGTCACCCTCGAACTCTCGAACGTCGCGACGCTGCCGATCAAGCTGTGGCCGGGGATGAAGATCGGTCAGCTGTGCTTCTTCCGGCTGTCGTCTGCGGCGGAGAACCCCTACGGCACCGGCCCGTACCTCAACCGCTATCACGGGCAGCGGGGCCCGACGGCGTCGCGCTCGTTCCAGAACTTCCACCGCACCGACGTCGGCGCGACGGACGCGGGCGCTCGCGGGGCCTGAGCGCGCGGCGACCGCCGCCGCAGCTTTATCAGAGTTGCCCGGAAGGGGCCAGGACTCGGCCGTCGCCGCGTGCGTGGCTACCCTGAAACGATGACCGAGACTGCCCCGGCCGCCGATCCGCTCGCCCCCCGTCCGCTCGCGCGTTGGGTGTTCTGGCCCGCCGCCGTCATCATCGTCGCCGTCGCCGCATTCGCGGTAATCTTCCCCTCGTCCGCAGAGACCGCGTTCGCGACCATCCAGGGCGCGATCATCCGAACCTTCAGCTGGTACTACGTCCTGATCGCGGCGTTCTTTGTCGCGTTCGCGCTCGTCCTGGGCTTCAGCCGCTTCGGCGAGATCAAGCTGGGCAAAGACGACGACGAGCCGGAGTTCTCCCTCGGTGCCTGGTTCTCGCTGCTGTTCGCGGCGGGCATGGGCATCGGGCTCGTGTTCTACGGGGTGAGCGAACCGCTCAGTCACTACGTCACACCGCGCCCGGGCGTCACCGGCACCGATGCGCAGCTGGCGCAGAGCGCGCTCACCCAGACCTACCTGCACTGGGGTGTGCAGGCGTGGGCGATCTACGTCGTGATCGGCGTCGCCCTCGCCTACGCGATCCACCGTCGGCGCCGACCGATCTCCATCCGTTGGGCGCTGGAGCCGCTCCTCGGCCATCGCGTGCGCGGGGCGTGGGGAAACGCGATCGACACCCTGGCCCTCGTCGGCACCGTCTTCGGCGTCGCCACCTCGCTCGGGCTGGGCGTCATGCAGATCGGCGCGGGCCTGTCCAGCGCCGGCCTGGGCACCCCCGACACGACGATGCAGATCGTCATCATCGGCGTGATCACGATCTTCGTGCTGCTGTCCGTGCTGTCGGGCGTCGGCAAGGGCATGAAGTGGCTGTCGAGCTTCAACCTGCTGCTGGCAGCAGCGCTGCTCGTGTTCATCCTCATCGCGGGGCACACCGAATACCTCCTGCGGGAGTGGGTGCAGTCGATCGGCGCCTACCTGCAGAACTTCGTCGGCCTGAGCTTCACGGTCAGCGCCTTCCAGGGCGAGGCCGGCGAGCAGTGGCAGGCCTCGTGGACGTCGTTCTACTGGGGATGGTGGATCTCGTGGGCGCCGTTCGTCGGCATCTTCATCGCCCGGGTGAGCAAGGGGCGCACGGTCCGTGAGTTCGTCTTGGGTGTGCTGATCGTGCCCACGCTCGTCGGCATCCTCTGGTTCGCCGTCCTCGGAGGCTCGGCGCTGTACCAGGAACTGACGGTGCCGGGATCGATGCTCGCACCCGACGGGACGGTCGATCTGCAGGGCGCTCTGTTCCAGCTGTTCGCCCACCTGCCGGCCGGACCGGTGCTGACGGTGGGCGCCATCCTGCTCATCGGCATCTTCTTCGTCACCTCGGCGGACTCGGGTGCGCTCGTGATGGGGATGCTGGCCACCGGCGGCGACGTCGAGCCGAAGCGGTGGGTGCGCGTGTTCTTCACGCTCGCGACCGCGGTGCTGGCGGTCGCCCTGCTGCTGGCCGGAGGCCTGTCGGCGCTGCAGACGGCGGCGGTCACGATCGCGTTGCCGTTCAGCGTCGTCATGCTCCTCATCTGCTGGTCGACGGTGATCGCCTTCCGGCGGGAGCGACGGGTCTACGACCGCGCCCAGCGCGCCCAGCTCGTCGATTACGTCGGCGAGCACTACGGGCTCGACGTCGAACGTGGCAACGAGCAGGGCGTGCGGATGCCGGGATGGTGGCGACGCACGCCACGCTGAGCCTGCCGGCGCACGCGATCACGCGCAGGGCGCTCACGCGCTCGCGGCGGTGCGTCCCTCGGTGAAGCCGGCCGCGAAGCCGCGCTCGTAGGCGCCCTCGGCGTCACGGTGGGGTGAGCGGTCGCGGCATCCGTCGCCGTCGCGTTCGGCATCGATGTGGATGCCGCGCCCGAAACCGTGTCCGCCGGGTCCGAAGCCGTGCCGGTGCGGACCGAAGCGGCGGACGCGGGGGCCGAACCCTCCACGGTGGCGACGGTGGTGGCCCTCATCGGGGTCGCCCTCCGCGCCGAGGGCCTGCGCGCGATCGTGCCAGAGGGCGCGGCGGAGCTCGCCCGGCTGCTCACGAAGCTCGCGGCGGCCTGGCCGCGCGGCTGAGGTCGCAGCTCACTCCTCGGGCCAGATCTCGTCGACCTCGAGGGTCAGATCGATGATCTGCTGAAGCAGGCCGCCCATCGTCGTCGCGCGCAGCAGGCGTTGCTGGTCGTACTCCACGAGCGGCGCGATCGCGGCGATCTGCCAGGCGGCGGCGACGGGGTCGGACGACAGCTCGATGTGCGCTCCCCAGGGGGCGTCGGGAAACCGGCCGAGCACGCGACGCACGATGGCCTCGGCTTCCGTGCGCAACGGCGTCAGCGCATCGTTCCACGGCAGCGGCTCCTGCAGCGTGACCTCCGCCCGCGGATAGGGGTCGTCGTCCAGCCAGCGGTCCACGGTGAAGCGGTCGGTGCCGACAGCGACCACCTGCAGGGCGTCCGCCCCGGCGGCGACATCGACCAGGCGGGCCAGTGTGCCGATGCCGGAGCGCTGGTCGCCGCCGCCGGTCTCGTGCCCGCGGTCGATGAGGACGACCCCGAACTGCGGATCATCGCTGTCGAGCAGTTCGCCCATCAGACGCAGGTAGCGCGGCTCGAAGACGCGCAGCGGCAGAGGCGTGTGGGGGAAGAGCACCGATCCGAGAGGAAACATCGGCATGACGGTCATGCGCCCAGTCAACACCGACAGACGTACAGTGGGCGCGTGCCTCGCCTTCCCGCCTCGATCCGCCCCGACGTTCCCGGCCCCGGACAGGAGTCGGTCTGGGGCTATCCGCGTCCGCCGCGCGTCGAGCCGGTCCCTGTGCGTGTCACCGTCCGCCTCGGTGGCCAGCTCATCGCCGACACCCACGACGCCGTCCGCGTGCTCGAGACGAGCCATCCGCCCGTCTACTACCTGCCGATCTCCGACTTCGCCCCGGGCTCCCTCGTGGATGCCGAGGGCACCTCGTTCTGCGAGTTCAAGGGCGCCGCGCGCTATCTCGACGTCGTGGGCGGGGGCATCACGCGGGCGGGAGCCGCGTGGAACTATCCGCATCCCGCGCCGGGGTACGCAGTGCTGCGCGACCGTGTCGCCGTGTACGCCGCCGCGATGGACGAGTGCACGGCCGACGGCGAGGTCGTCACGCCGCAGCCGGGAGGCTTCTACGGCGGCTGGATCACGGCGAACATCCTCGGGCCGTACAAAGGCATCCCGGGTTCGATGGGGTGGTGACGGCGTCGGGCGGCTACCGTGGGTCTATGGCCTCTGACAGCTTGACCGATCCCCTCGAGGCCGCGCCCGCGCCCGACACCCAGACCGACGCCGAATCCTCGGCATCCGCCCCGGCATCCGCCGCGCCGTCGACCCCCGGCTTCGCCGATCTCGGCCTCGACGCCGCGGTCCTCAAAGCGCTGAAGGACGTGGGCTACGAGACGCCGTCGGCGATCCAGGCCGCGACGATCCCGCCGCTGCTGGCCGGTCGCGACGTGCTCGGCACCGCGCAGACGGGAACGGGCAAGACCGCGGCGTTCGCGCTGCCGATCCTGTCGCAGCTGGACCTCTCGCAGAAGACGCCGCAGGCGCTCGTGCTCGCGCCGACGCGCGAGCTCGCGCTGCAGGTGTGCGAGGCGTTCGAGTCCTACGCGGGACATCTGCGCGGCGTGCACGTGCTGCCCGTCTACGGCGGCCAGGGCTACGGGCAGCAGCTGTCGGCGCTTCGCCGTGGTGTGCACATCGTCGTCGGCACGCCCGGTCGCATCATGGACCACCTCGACAAGGGCACGCTCGACCTCTCCGAGCTGCGCTTCCTCGTGCTCGACGAGGCCGATGAGATGCTCAAGATGGGCTTCGCCGAAGACGTCGAGACGATCCTCGCCGACACCCCCGCCGGCAAGCAGGTCGCGCTCTTCTCCGCGACCATGCCCGCCCAGATCCGCCGCCTCGCGGGCACGTATCTGAAGGATGCCGAGGAGATCAACGTCAAGGCGAAGACCTCGACCGCGACGAACATCACGCAGCGCTACCTGATCGTGTCGTATCCGCAGAAGGTCGACGCGCTCACCCGCATCCTCGAGGTCGAGAACTTCGAGGGCATGATCGTCTTCACCCGCACCAAGAACGAGACCGAGACCCTCGCCGAGAAGCTGCGCGCCCGCGGGTACGCGGCTGCCGCCATCAACGGCGACGTCGCGCAGGCGCAACGCGAGCGGACGGTCAATCAGCTCAAGGACGGCAAGCTCGACATCCTGGTCGCGACCGATGTCGCCGCGCGCGGCCTCGACGTCGAGCGCATCAGCCACGTCGTCAACTTCGATCTGCCCATCGACACCGAGTCGTACGTGCACCGCATCGGCCGCACCGGCCGTGCGGGCCGCTCGGGCGACGCGATCAGCTTCGTGACGCCGCGCGAGCGCCGCATGCTGGCGTCGATCGAGAAGGCGACGCGCCAGCCCCTCACCGAGATGGCGCTGCCCAGTGCCGACGACGTCAACGCGACGCGTCTGACCCGCTTCGACGACGCCATCACGGCGGCGCTCGCCGAGACCGAGCGCATCGACCGCTTCCGCGACATCATCAACCACTACGTCACCCACCACGACGTGCCCGAGGCGGATGTCGCGGCGGCGCTCGCCGTCGTCGCACAGGGCGAGACCCCGCTGCTGCTGGACGAGGACCCGCCCGCTCCGGCGCGCCGCGAACGGTTCGAGCGCGACGATCGCGGACGCGACCGCAGCGACCGCGACCGCGACGACCGGCCCCGCCGCGACGATCGCCGTCGCTCGGGAGGCCCGACCGCGACCTACCGCATCGAGGTCGGTCGTCGGCACAAGGTCGAGCCGCGTCAGATCGTGGGAGCGCTCGCCAATGAAGGCGGTCTTCGCCGTGAGGACTTCGGCGCGATCCAGATCCGTCCCGACTTCTCGCTGGTCGAACTGCCCGCCGACCTTCCCCGCGAGACGCTCCAGCGGCTGGAGGGCACCCGCATCAGCGGTCGCCTGATCGAGATCAAACCCGACCGCTTCCAGCGCTCCGCCAAGCGCCCCGACCGCGACGACCGCGACCGCGGCGATCGGCGCCCGCGCCGCGACTGAGCGCGGCTCGGCATCCCGCCGGCGCCCGAGTCGCTGACGCAACTGCAAGGGATCACCGGCGACGCGCCGCCTGGGTCAGTCGCACCGCGGGGTGTCGCGCTGCTCGCCTTGCAGTTCGGGCGGGCAGGCGCGTCGGTCGGCAGGTCGGCGGGCGACTGAGCCGCGCGCGGCCATCGGGGCCCGGTGAGGGGCGCGGCGGGCTGCGCCGGAGTGGTGATCAGCGGGCGGGCGGACGCACGGGGATCAGCAGCGCCAGCCCGACGAGCAGCACGGCGACGAGCCCGAGCACGCCCCAGTACTGATGGCCTCCGAGCGTGACGAAGACGCCGAACATCATCGGGGCCAAGAAGACGGCGGCGCGGCCGGTCGTCGCATAGAGGCCGAAGACCTCTCCCTCGCGACCGGTGGGGATGCTGCGGGCCAGGAACGTACGCGACGCGGACTGGGCCGGGCCGACGAACATCGCCATCGCGAGGCCGAGGCCCCAGAACACGGCGGGCCCTCCGTCGTGGAGGACGAAGATCAGGATGCCGCCGACCACGAGCGCGACGAGCGAGACGATCATGACCGGCTTCGGTCCGAACCGGTCGTCGAAGAAGCCCGATGCCATGGTCACGATGCCCGCCACGACGTTGGCGGCGATGGCGAAGATGAGGACGTCCGCGGCGGTGAGCCCGAACGTACCGGTCGCCAGCACTCCGACGAAGGTGAACACTCCCGTGAGACCGTCGCGGAAGATCGCGCTGGCGAGCAGGAACCACACGGTCGTACGGCTCTCGCGCCACAGCGAGGCGACCGTCCCGAAGAGCACGCGGTATGAGGCGAAGAAGCCGATGCGCGCCGCGCCGGGCGTCGACGGCGTGTTCTCCGGCACCGCGAACAGCAGGGGCAGGGCCGACACGGCGAACCAGATCGCGGCGAGGAGCATCGACACGCGCACAGCCATGCCGTCCGCCCCCGTGACGCCGAACAGTCCTACCTCGGGCTTGATGAGCCCGAAGTAGAGCACCAGCAGAAGCACGATGCCGCCGAGGTACCCCATCCCCCAGCCGAAGCCGGAGACCTTGCCCACCGTGCGCGGTGTGGAGATCTGGGAGAGCATCGCGTTGTAGTTCACGCTCGCCAGTTCGTAGAAGACGGTGCCGACCGCGAGCAGCGTGAGCCCGAACCACAGGTAGGCGGTGTCTTCGCGGACGAAGATCATCAGGGCCAGCATGAGCACGACCACGCCGGTGTTGATGCCCAGCCAGCGCTTGCGATGGGCCGAGGCGTCCGAGCGTTGTCCGGTGATCGGCGCCGTGATGAGCACGACCAGGCCGGCGAGGGTGAGGGCCAGCGACAGGGCTTGCGACGTGGTCGCCGCGTCACCGAAGGCGCTGCCGGTGAGATACACGGTGAACACGAAAGAGGTCGCGACCGCGTTGATCGAAGCCGAGCCCCAGTCCCACAGCCCCCACGCGATGACAGCGCGACGAGAGGTCGCCGTCGGGGGAGTCATCGTCGTGGGTGCGGGCAGGTCGGGCAGTGACATGTTCGTCACGGTATGTCCCTTCGGTGAACACCGGGTGGCGCGTCGTTGCGCGTGCAGGTCACGTTACTCCCGGCATCCGGTCGAAAAGTTGAGCCGATTCATATCAACTTGCGTTTGACAGTCGCGGATGCCGCGGCTATCGTGGAGACATCGAAGTTGAGCCTTCAGGACTCAACGTCCGCAGATTTCTTCAGAGCCGTTTCACGAAAGGGAACACACATGGCACGTGCAGTGGGTATCGACCTCGGGACGACGAACTCCGTCGTCGCCGTCCTCGAGGGTGGCGAGCCGAAGGTCATCACCAACGCCGAGGGCTTCCGCACCACCCCGTCGGTGGTCGCGTTCACCAAGGACGGGGAGGTGCTCGTCGGCGAGACCGCGAAGCGCCAGGCCGTCACCAACGTCGACCGCACCCTGTCCTCCGTCAAGCGCCACATGGGCACCGACTGGAAGACGCAGCCGATCGACGGCAAGCAGTACACGCCGCAGGAGATCTCCGCCCGCATCCTCCAGAAGCTCAAGCGCGACGCCGAGACCTACCTGGGCGACAGCGTCACCGACGCCGTCATCACCGTTCCGGCGTACTTCAACGACGCCGAGCGTCAGGCGACGAAGGATGCCGGTGAGATCGCGGGCCTCAACGTCCTGCGCATCATCAACGAGCCGACCGCCGCGGCCCTCGCCTACGGCCTCGACAAGGGCAAGGAGGACGAGCTCATCCTGGTGTTCGACCTCGGTGGTGGAACGTTCGACGTGTCCCTGCTCGAGGTGGGCAAGGACGACGACTTCTCGACCATTCAGGTGCGTGCCACCGCGGGCGACAACCGCCTCGGAGGCGACGACTGGGACCAGCGCATCGTCGACTACCTCATCAAGCAGTTCAAGGACACCACCGGCGTCGACGTCTCGGGCGACAAGATCGCCCTCCAGCGTCTGAAGGAGGCGGCCGAGCAGGCCAAGAAGGAGCTGTCGAGCTCGACCAGCACCTCCATCAACCTGCCCTACCTCTCGCTGACCGACTCGGGCCCCGTGTCGCTGTCGGAGACGCTGACGCGTGCCAAGTTCGAGGACCTCACCAAGGATCTCCTCGACCGCACGAAGAAGCCGTTCAACGACGTCATCGCCGAAGCGGGCATCAAGGTCGGCGACATCGACCACGTCGTGCTCGTCGGTGGATCGACCCGTATGCCGCAGGTCACCGAGCTGGTCAAGCAGCTCACCGGTGGCAAGGAGCCCAACAAGGGCGTGAACCCGGACGAGGTCGTCGCCGTCGGCGCCGCCCTGCAGGCCGGTGTCCTCAAGGGTGAGCGCAAGGATGTGCTGCTCATCGACGTCACCCCCCTGAGCCTCGGCATCGAGACCAAGGGTGGCATCATGACCAAGCTCATCGAGCGCAACACGGCCATCCCGACCAAGCGGAGCGAGACCTTCACGACCGCCGACGACAACCAGCCGTCGGTCGCCATCCAGGTCTTCCAGGGCGAGCGCGAGTTCACGCGTGACAACAAGCCGCTCGGCACCTTCGAGCTGACCGGCATCGCGCCCGCGCCCCGCGGCATCCCGCAGATCGAGGTCACCTTCGACATCGACGCCAACGGCATCGTGCACGTGTCCGCGAAGGACAAGGGCACGGGCAAGGAGCAGTCGATGACGATCACCGGCGGCTCGTCGCTGCCGAAGGAGGACATCGAGCGCATGGTGCGCGAAGCCGAGGAGCACGCCGCGGAGGACAAGAAGCGCCGCGAGGCCGCCGAGGTCCGCAACCAGGCGGAGACCCTTTCGTACTCGATCGAGAAGCTCATCAAGGACAACGAGGACAAGCTCCCCGACCAGGTGAAGACCTCGGTGCAGGCCGATGTCGACGCGCTGAAGACGGCGCTCGCGGGAGACGACGAGGATGCCGTGAAGACGGCGTTCGACAAGCTCAACGCCTCGCAGCAGCAGCTGGGTGAGGCCATCTACGCCTCGGCCCAGGCCGCCGGCGAGCCGGCCGACCCCACCGTCGCCGACCCCGGCAACGGCAGTGTCCCGAACCCCGAAGAGGACGTCATCGACGCCGAGGTCGTCGACGACGAGGACGAGAAGAAGTAAGAGAATCGAGCCATGACGAACAAGGACTTCGAAGAGCCCATCGACGAAGTCCCCGGTGACGAGGGGTCGGAGGCGCACGCCTCCGGCCCCGACTCGCAGGGGGACGCGCGCGAGGGCGACGACCTGACCGTCGACGACATCCTGGACGCGCCGCAGACCGACGAGGCCGCCGTCGCGGAGGCTTCGCCCGAGGACCGCGACCTGCTGTTGGACCTCAAGCGGGTGCAGGCCGAGTACGCCAACTACCGCCGTCGCACCGAGGACCAGCGCGAGGTGGAGATCGCCCGCGCCAAGGGATCGGTCGCCAAGGGGCTGCTGCCGGTGCTCGACGACCTCGACCGTGCCGACAAGCACGGTGACCTCGTGGACGGCTCGCCGCTGGCCGCCATCGCGGAGAAGCTCCGCGGCGTGGTCGCCCGCCTCGGTGTCGAGACCTACGGCGTCGCGGGGGAGATGTTCGACCCGCAGCAGCACGAGGCGATCTTCCACGCCCCGAACCCCGGGGGAGTGGAAGACGGCACGATCCTCGACGTCGTCGAGGTCGGCTACCGCTTGGGCACGATCGAACTGCGACCGGCCAAGGTCGTCGTCGCCGGTTCCGCCGACTGACGGGAGGAGGTGTCCATGGCCAGTCAGGATTGGTTCGACAAGGACTTCTACAAGGTCTTGGGCGTCTCCAAGGACGTGTCCGAGGCCGACCTGAAGAAGGCGTACCGCAAGCTCGCCCGCACGTATCACCCCGACTCCACGCAGGGCGATCCTGCGAAGGAGGCGAAGTTCAAGGAGATGAGCGAGGCGTATTCCGTGCTCTCGGACAAGAGCCAGCGCGAGGAGTACGACCAGATCCGCGCGATGGGTGCCGGCGGCGCCCGCTTCCAGGCCCCCGGCACCGGCAGCGGCGGCTTCGAGGACGTCTTCAGCCGTTTCGGCCAGTCCCGGGGGTCGGCCCAGTCGGCCGACTTCGACGACCTGTTCTCGATGTTCGGCCAAGGCGGCAGCTTCGGCTCCGGCCGGTTCGGGCAGTCCACCGGTGGATTCCGCGGCTACGGCGGCCCGCAGCGCGGTGCCGATGTGACGGCACGCACGACGCTCGACTTCCAGACCGCGGTGAAGGGTGAGACCATCACTCTCGCGGGCGAGGATGGCAAGCCGTTCAAGGTGAAGATCCCCGCCGGTGTCGCCGACGGCCAGAAGATCCGTCTGCGTGGCCGCGGCCGCCCGTCGCCCGATGGCGGCGAGCCCGGGGACATCGTCGTGAGCGTCACGGTGCGACCGCACCCCGTGTTCACCCGCGACGGGCTGAACCTGCGCGTCACGGTTCCGGTGACCTTCACGGAAGCCGCGCTCGGCGCCACGATCGAGGTGCCGACCCTGGGCGGAGATCCGGTCAAGCTGCGTGTGGCGCCGGGCACGCCCTCCGGGCGCGTGCTGCGGGTCAAGGGTCGCGGCGTGCACACCGCGAAGGGCACCGGAGACCTCCTCGCCGAGGTGCAGGTCGCGGTGCCGTCGCATCTGGACGATCAGGCGATGGAAGCGCTTCAGCGCTTCCATGAGCTGGAGCCGAAGGAGAACCCGCGCGCCGACCTCATGGCCAAGGCTCGGGAGTGAGCATGGCCGACGAGCAACCCGATGAGGAAGCGCCGATCTTCGCGATCGCCGTCGCCGCGGAGCTTGCCGGCATGCACCCGCAGACCCTCCGTCAGTACGACCGGCTGGGACTCGTCGTTCCCGGGCGCACGCAAGGCGGATCGCGGCGCTACTCGCTGCGGCACGTCAAGCAGCTGCGCGAAGTGGCCGCGCTGTCCGCCGAGGGGATGAGCCTTCCGGCCATCGCCCGACTCATCGAGCTGGAGAACGAGGCGCGCGGTCTGCGACGCCGCGTCGCCGATCTCGAACAGCGTCTGCAGGAGGAACTGGCCCGTCGCTCCCGCGTCTTCGCGGCGGGGGCGACGGGATCGGTGGTCACGCTGCGTCATGGTACGCGCGTGCGCCGGGCGACCGAGGTGGTGCTCTGGCGTCCGCTTCCGCCGTCGGAGACCGACCTCGAGTAACAGGCGCCGTTACGCGGTGCGGCCGGAGGTCGCCTCGACGAAGGCTCCGTAGTCGGCGCGGGAGAGCGCGGCGTAGCCGTACGCCCACTCGACGATCGCCTCGGCCGCGGCGCCGCCCGCACCGAGGTAGCCGACGATGCGCGCGGCGTTCGGCGACTGCCCGTGAGCGCGGGCGAGCACGGTCGCACACGCCTGCGCGTACCGGCGGAACGGGCCGTCCTCGAGCGTCTCGGCGTCGATGCTCCCCTTCATGTCACGGAACTGTCGCACGTAGTAGTCGGCGGCGGGACCGCGGAAGTAGCCGAGGAAGGGATCCGACGACCCTTGGAGAATGCGCTGGATGCCGACGACACGGGCGCCCTCGCCATGCGCGGCGACAAACGTCGAGATCTCCTCCGGCTGCGGGCAGTGGCCGTACTGCTCCAGCACGCTGCGACCCGCTTCCTTCACCTGCAGCAGCAGCGCGGCGCCGTCGCCGTCGACGAGGACCGTCACGAAGCAGCGCGTGCCGACACTGCCCACACCCACAACGCGGCGGACGATGTCGGAGAACGCGTAGTGCGACAGCAGGAGACGCACATCTGCCCGGGTCGTCGCGATGTACTGCCCCAGCGCGGCGTCGACCCCGGCGGCGGTCTGCTCGTCGACATGGGTCATGGTCGGCGGCTGCTCGACGAAGCGCAGCCGTCCGTCCGCGCCGACGAGCGTCATCTTGCGGACTGCTTTGTCGCCGGTGCGCCGTTCCGCGTCGGCGATGGCGGCGCGCAGCACCTTGCGCGACGCCTTGTCCATCGCGGTCAGTGAGCCGGCGGCGTCGAAGTGCTGGTAGAAGCGGTCGAGCGGCGTCGCCGTATCGCCCGCGCTGAGGGCGCGCGCGTAGCGCCGCACCGCCGCACGCGCGGCATCCTGCGTGACGGCGTCGTCACGGCCGGTCGCCTGACCGGCCACGACGATGCTCGTGACGAGCCGCTTGAGGTCCCACTCCCAGCTGGCCCAGGCCGCTTCGTCGAAGTCGTTCAGATCGAAGACGAGTGTGCGTTGCCGCGACGCATAGAACCCGAAGTTCGCGACGTGTGCATCCCCGCAGGAGGCGACGAGGATGTCGCTGCGAGGCCCGGCAGCGAGGTCGTCGGCCATGAGCGCTGCGGTGCCGCGGTAGAACGCGAACGGGCTCGCCGACATCCGCTCCTCCCGCAGCGGCACGAGCTCGGGCACGCGTGCGGCGTTCTGCGCGGCGAGGATGCCGAGGGGATCGCGCGTGCGGGTCGGAAGCTCGGCCAGCATCCTGCGCGGAAGCTCCCGACGCCGGCGGCGGCCCTCCTCGTGGGCGCTCTGCCGGGAGAGCGGAACCGTCCACACGGCGTTCGTCATGCGCTCATGATGACACTGGAGCGTCCGGGGCGACATCCGGTGACGCCTCTTCGCCGGATGCCCCCGCGCGTTCGTGGGCGAGGCGCTCCCCGACGCGGTGCATCTGGTCGGTCAGGGCGGATACCACCGTCGCGCTGGTCACGCCGAGCACGACCAGACCGCCCATCATGAGGCCGACCGCGATCGTGCGGCCGAGCGGGGTGACCGGCACGAAGTCGCCGTAGCCGACGGTCGCGACGGTTTCGAACCCCCACCACACCGCATCTCCGAAGGTGAGGATGTTCGCGTGCGGGTCGTGCCGTTCGGCGATCCACACGAGCGCCGACGCCGTGACGACGAACAGCAGCGTGAACAGCGAGACGAGGATGATCAGGCGCAGCCGCTGCCGCGAGCGGCTCGTGCGGAACCACGGCAGTCGCCAGAGGTAGGCGAGGATCACGAAAGGCCGGAGGTAGACGACCACCAGCGACACCGCCTCGATCCAGCGGGTGCGCAGGAACTCGCGCCGCGACCCGCAGATGGCCAGACGCACCAGGAAGTCCGCGATGAAGATCAGCCAGGCGACGCCCACGACGGCGAGCAGGACATTCTGGTGCGTCGCGCTCAGCGTGTCGTCGCCGAGGCTCCAGATCCAGGCCCCGAAGAAAGCGAGCGACAGCGCGAACATCGGCCACGCGGTGCGATCTTCCCACCGCAGCAGACGCGGCGACAGCGTCGGCCGGGGGCGCGCACTCTCGCTCATGCGGCCACGATAGCGGGCGTCGCCGGCATCATCCGGGCGCGTCGCCGAGGTCGAAGAGCTCGATCTGCCGCAGCCGCACCGGCTGGCGGGCGCGCACTCTCACGCCGCGCGCCGTGACCGCGGGGGTGAAGCGGAACGGGGTCGTCCGGTCGGGGTGCAGCGCGACGCGGGCGGAGACGGCGACCGGATGCCAGGACGTGCCGTCCTCGCTCGCCTCCCATTCCAGTGCGTCGGTGTCGGCGGCATCCACGGACGTGAGGGTCGCATCGGTCACTGTCGTCGCACGCGGGAAGACCCAGCCCGCCCACGTTCCCGCCCGCAGTCGGGTGCCGCGGTCGCCCCGCGGGGCCCCGTCGTCGAAGAGCCGCGCCGCGTGCCAGACGCCGCGGGCGCGGACGGCAACGCCGCCACGGGCGGTGAGATCCGCATGCCACGGCGCGATCTCGCTCGTCGTCGCCGGGCCCGCCCAGAGCGCCCGGCCCGGCGCGTCGTCGAACTCCAGCTCGATGTCCACGTCGGCGCCGAAGACATCGACCGGCAGCGCGGCGGAGCGCAGGGGGATTCCGTTGACGTGCGCGGAGCGCAGCACGTGCGCGTCGGCGTGCGCCCGCCGGCTGCGGATGCGGATCCGCGAGCCGTCGGAACGGCGGACGGTGACGTCGTCGAACAGGGGCGAACCGATCAGAAGGGAGCCCGACGCGGGATCGAGCGGGTAGAGGCCGAGCGCGGCCCACAGCCACCAGGCGCTCATCTCGCCGTTGTCCTCGTCGCCCGGGAAGCCCTGGCCGATGTGCCCGCCGGTGAAGAGGCGTCGCGCGAGTGCGTGCGCCACCGCGCCCGCCCGCCAGGGCTCGTCGGTCGCGGAGTACATGTACGGGATGTGGTGCGCGGGCTGGTTCGAGACAGCGCACATGCCGCTGCGCAGTGCGCGCGCCTCCCGCTGCTCGTGGATGACCCGGTGGTACGCCCCAGAGAATGCGCGCTCGGCCGTCTCGGGCTCGGCGAACAGGCGGTCCAGGTGTGCGCGCAGCGCCGCCGGCCCGCCCTACAGCTCGGCGAGTCCGGCCGGATCGTGCACGGCGCTCACGGACATCCCCCACGCGTTCGTCTCGACGTAGTCGCCGCCCCAGACGCGCGGGTCGAAGCGTCCGCCCGCCGTGCGGCCGTCGGCGTCGCGTCCGCGCAAGAACCCGACGGCCGGATCGAACAACTGCCGATAGGCGAGAGCGCGGTTTCCCAGCCAGCGCGACAACGCCTCATGGCGTGCGGCGTCCTCGCCCGCCGAGGCCGCCGCCAGGCGCTGCGCCAGCCGCGCCAGCGCGGCATCGCTGATGGCGTTCTCGGCACTCCAGCTCATGCCCTCGTGGATGTCGCGCGGGATGAACCCCAGGAAACGCCCCCGTCCGATGCCCTTGCGTCCCCGGCGGGCGTCGGGCGCGCGCTCGGCGGCGTTGCGCCACCCGGACGACAGGGCGGTCTCGGCGTCGTCGAGCAGTCCCCACCTTTCGCCGTCGGCGAGGATCTGGTCGCTGGAGGTGCCCACCATCGCGTCCACGTAGCCGGGTGCCGTCCACCTCGGCATCCAGCCGTGCCGTCGCTGCGGCTCGAGGATGCCGTCCAGCAGCTCACGAGCCCGAACGGGGTCGACGAGATTCATCATCGGCCATGCGGTGCGGTACGTGTCCCAGTAGCCGTTGTTGACCGGAAGGCGTCCGGCCACGACCGGCGCTCCAGTGTGCGTATCGGTGTGCGCGCCGGCGGGGGCGAACGGATCGGCGTAGACCCACTGCGGGCTCTCGGCAGACCCGGCGTTCTCCTGCGCAGCGTTCGGGTACAGATGCAGGCGGTACAGCGCCGACGCGAGCTGTGCGCGTGTGTCGGCGTCGGCGAGGCCCCGGAAGGGGCGCTCGGATGCCGGGAGCTGCGGGATCTGCACACGGTCGAGCACCGCGTCCCAGGCGCTGCGCGTGCGGTCGCGGATGTCGTCGAACGTCACCCCCGCAGGGGCTTCCAGAGCGAGCGAGCGCTGCGCCTGCTCGACGGAGATGAACGAGATCGCGATGCGCAGCTCGAGGGAGCCCGTGCCGGCGACGAAGCCGGCGCGCTCGCCCCGCCCGTCGTCGTCGAGGCGTCCCGCGTGAACCCGAGCCCCCCGCACGACACCCGCGAAGAACGTCCGCGGCCCGTTGCCCCACCGGGGGTCGGCCTCGCCGACCCATCCCTGCACGCTGTCACCGTGGGCGGCGACGGCGCCGTGGGCTCCCGGCTGGTCGATGACGAAGCCGACGTCGGCGTCGGGGTCGCGGCCCTCGACCCGGAAGAGTCCGACGTGGTCGGTCGCCGTCGCCTGGACGCTCAGGTCGCCGTCGAGTGTCGCGGACCAGACGTGCGGGTGGGCGCGTTCGCTGCCCGGTGCGATCCAGCGTCGCCGCGCCGTCGGCGCCGAGACGGGGATGCCGTCGAAGGGCATGACCTGCAGCACTCCGCGGTCGCCGATCCACGGGCTGGGCTGATGCGAGAACTGCACGGCCTCGAGGCGCCGGCCGCGCTCGTCGTCGTGGACGAAGGGACGGTACGGCCAGCGCTGGTCGCGGGCATCGGTCGCCGGGGTGAGGAAGGTGAACCCGTGCGGCACCGCGACCGCGGGGATCGTGTTGCCGCGCGAGAAGCGGTCGCCGGCGTGCGAGCCGCGCCGGGTGTCCACGCGTTCGGCCGGCGAAGGGGTGGATGCCGGTGCCTCCTCGATCCGCACCTCGACGAACCCGGTCACCTCCTCGGGGGTGCGGGCGTCGGGCGCGAGCGCCGTCGTCCCCAGGACGATCTCGACCGCCGCGGTCCGCCCGGCGAAAGGAGCGAGGCTCACGGTGTCGGCGTTCCACTGCTCGGGCATGCTCCACGCCGCCGCGAACTGACTCTCGGCATCGAGAGCAAAGCCGTAGCGGTCGCGCACGCGGACATCGTCGCTGAGACGTTCCTCGCCGGCGCGGGCGTCGACCGTCACCGCGAGCGGCGCCCACGGTGCGTGCACCGCGGCATCCCCGTCGGCGTAGAACGCCCAGTGCAGCACCGTGTCGACGGTGCAGACCACCGCGTCGAGCCCGGGCACCGCGACGCGCTGTGCACTCTCGCCCGGCCGGAAGCCGAAACGGAACACCCGGCCCCCGAGGACGCCTGCGTGCGGGCGCGACGAGGGTGGATCGGCGGGGCCGTCCGCCGGCTCCAGGAAGATCATGCGGGGTCGATCCGCAGCACCGGCCCCGCTTCGCCGGCGACCACGTCGTCGACGACCCGCAGCGATCGGGCGAGCTCGTCGACCGCCGGGATCACCGTGCCGAAGCGCTCTCGATCGCCCCCGGTCGCCGTCACGGTGATCAGATGCGTCTCGGTGTCCCACGTGTAGGTCGCGAACGGCGGCGGCGTCGCGGCACCGTCCCGGGTCGGCGGAGTCGGCATGACCAGCCGTTCTCCCGTCCCCAGGTACGTGCCGCGGAAGTCCTCGGTGTCGTCGTACTCCATCGGCATCATGGCGCGCGCGGTCCGCAGCTGCGGGGTGAGCTGCTGGATCTGCGCCATGACGACGACCAGCTCGGGGTCGGACCTCCACACCCACACGAGGACGCGTCCGGCGGCCTTACGCATGAGCGCGGGCGCCGCCTGGCTCATCGCCCAGGCTGCGAACGCACCGCCCGGGCGCGCCTCGGCGCCCAGCATGCCGTTGGCCTGGCCCAGCAGCATCCGGATCGCCTTCTTGCGGGCGCGACGTCCCCGCAGCCCGAACGAGTCGGTGACGGGAACCCAGCGCGTCTGGTCGGCATCGGCGGTCAGTCGGGCCATGACACCACGTTACGCGGGGCGGCTGGTTCCCGGCGGCAACGGGGCCCTCGGGTAGACTCCTCGGGGTGGCTCCGCGATCCGCGGTCTTGCCGCCGCCGCACAGATAGGCCTCGCACCCCGTGACCGACTCCGCGACACCCGACGACCCGCATCCCGCTCATCGGCCGCTCACGATCGTCATCGCCGCCGACACCTTCAGCCCCGACGTCAACGGCGCTGCGCGCTTCGCGGAGCGCCTCGCGGCCGGACTCGCCGCTCGTGGGCACGACGTGCACGTCATGACGCCGAGCGTGAAGCACTCTGTGCACGGCACCTTCCACGAGATCATCGAGGGCCAGCGGCTCACCGTGCACCGTCCACCCGGGTGGCGCTGGCCTCCGCACGACTGGCTGCGCTTCGTGTTGCCGTGGATGGCCAAGCACTACTCGCGCAGACTTCTCGACGAGGTGGCCGCCGACGTGGTCCACAGCCAGTCGCACATCGTCCTCGG
Organism: Microbacterium sp. SCN 69-37; assembly: GCF_001724435.1. Classification (NCBI taxonomy): domain Bacteria; kingdom Bacillati; phylum Actinomycetota; class Actinomycetes; order Micrococcales; family Microbacteriaceae; genus Microbacterium; species Microbacterium sp. SCN 69-37. The sequence goes on along the minus strand of NZ_MEEL01000016.1, from coordinate 186,786 downwards.
GCGTGCGCTCACCCGCATCGCGCGCCAGCGCGGCATCCCCGTGATCGCCACCAACCACGTCATGGCCGAGAACATCCTCGACTTCACGACCCTGCCGCCCCTGCTGGACAAGGTGGTCGTCAAGCTCGCGTGGGACGACGCGAAGCGCACGTTCGACATGTCGCGCGCGGTCACCACGCCGACGCGCAAGGCCGCGGAGTTCCTCGAGAGCACGATCGACATCACGGGCGTCATCCCGATCAGCTGCGGCATCGACAAGCGCAACTACACGCCGAACCTGACCCCGCGGCCCCACAACCGCGTGCTGTTCGTCGGTCGGCTGACCACCGAGAAGCACGTCGAGGTCACGCTCGCGGCGATCGCGAAGCTCGCGCCGGAACTGCCCGACATCGCATTCGACATCGTCGGGGGCGGCGACCAGCGCCGCGCGCTGGAGCAGACCGCGCAACGCCTCGGCATCCAGGACCGCGTCACCTTCTACGGCCGCGTCGAGGAGGACGACCTCCGCGCCGCGTACACACGCGCCGACGTCTTCGCGATCGCGTCGATCGCCGAGCTGCAGTCGATCGCGACGATGGAGGCGATGGCCTCGGGCCTTCCCGTCGTCGCCGCCGATGCCGTCGCGCTGCCGCACCTCGTCCACGACGGGGAGAACGGGTACCTGTTCGCGCCGGGCGACGTCGACGACCTCGCCGACAAGCTGCGCCGCGTGCTGACGGCCTCGCCGGAGGAGTACCTGCGCATGCAGCAGGCGTCGCTCGACGGGGTGGAGATCCACGACATCGAGAAGACCCTCGACACGTTCGAGAAGCTCTACCGCGGCGAGCCCCTCGACGGCTGACATGCGCCTGCTGTTCGACGCGCGGTACATCCGCACCGACTTCCATGACGGCATCAGCCGGTACTCGGCCGAGCTCGCCGCGGCCGTCGCCGGTGGCGCGGCCGCGCGGGGTGTGGAGGTCGTGTTCCTGATCCACGACGAGGCGCAGCGGGCTCTCCTGCCGGAGGGTGCACGTGCGCTGCGGATTCACGCCCCCACCGCGGTGCGCGAGCCGTTCACGGCGCTCCTGCTGAACCGGTATCGTCCAGACGCCCTGTTCTCACCGATGCAGACGATCGGGGTGCTCGGCCGTCGCTTCGGTGTGATCCTCACCCTCCACGACACGATCTACTACCGGCATCGCACGCCGCCGCGGAATCTTCCCTGGTACGTCCGCGTCGGCTGGCGGCTGTTCCATCTCTCATACGTTCCGCAGCGCCTCACGCTCAACGCCGCCGATCTGGTCGCGACCGTCAGCGAGACGAGCGCGGCCGAGTTCGCCCGCGTGCGCCTGACGAAGCGGGCCGTCATCGTCGTCCCGAACGCGCCGCAGCGCCTCGGCGACCTGCTGCCGGCGGGCGTCCGGGTTGAGCCCGGCGCCGACAACCTCGTCTACATGGGCTCGTTCATGGGGTACAAGAACGTCGAGACCCTCATCCGCGCCATGGCGGAGCTTCCCGGACGTACGCTCCATCTGCTGTCGCGCATCTCGCCCGACCGTCGCGCTGAGCTCGAGCGTCTCGTCGATGGCCGCGGGGGTGCGGTGCGCTTCCACAACGGTGTGACGGATGCCGAGTACGCCGGGCTTCTGGCCGAGCGGGCCGTGCTGGTCTCGGCATCCCTCGACGAGGGCTACGGGCTTCCGGTCGCCGAGGCTCTCGCGCTGGGCGTTCCCGCTGTCGTCACCGACATGCCGATCTTCCGAGAGGTCGCCGGCGACGGTGCGCTGTACGCGCCGGGCACGGATGCCGCGGCTTTCGCCGCCGCGGTGCGTGCGATCGACGATCCCGAGCGCCGTGACGCGCTCATCGCCGCCGGATCGGCGCACATCGCGCGCTTCTCGTGGCAGCGATCGGCCGACGTGCTGCTGGATGCGCTCGACCGGCTGCCGCGACGGCGCTGACACCCCGGCGGCGGCGTTTCGACTCGCTGCGCTCGCTCAACGACCGGAGCGAGTGCCGCCCCCGGTCGTCGAGCGAGGCGCACGGCGCCCGCCGGGTAAACGGCGTCCTCACGGCAGGCGCGACCGGTCGGTCCGCACCGGCCGGTAGTCGTCGGTGATGAGGGCGCGAACGGTCGCGCCGACCGATACGACGATGACGAGTGTGAGAACGAGGAAGAAGATGAGCATGGCAGAAAAGCTATGCCCGTAGCCGAAGAGTCATGAGTGGCAGAACTGCTCAAAGGAGTAGGATTCCTGCCATGAAGACCATCGCCTGCGTCGTCCAGCCCGGTTTCGCTCCCTTCGAGTTCGGTCTGGCCTGCGAGGCGTTCGGGCTCGATCGGTCGGACGACGGCATCCCGAACTTCGACTTCCGCGTCGTCGCGCCCGACCCGGGCGCGGTGCCGAGCAACCTGCGCTTCTCGATCAACGTCGACGACGATCTGTCGTTCGCCGACGAGGCCGATCTCGTCGTCATCACCCCGATCCCGCGCGACCAGTGGGCACACGTGGACGAACGCGTGTCCGCCGTGGTCCGCCGCGCCGTCGAGCGAGGCGCCTGGGTGCTCACGGTCTGCAGCGGCTCGTTCGTGGTGGCGGCTGCCGGGGTGCTGGATGGACGGCGTGCGACGACCCATTGGCGCTACGCCGACACGATGGCCGAGATGTATCCGCGCATCGACGTCGACCCCAACGTTCTGTACGTCCAGGACGGGCGCATCATCACCAGCGCCGGCACGGCAGCAGGGCTGGACGCATGCCTTCACCTGCTGCGCCTCGAGCTCGGCGCCGAGATGACCAACACGATCGCGCGCCGCATGGTCGTCCCTCCCCAGCGCGACGGCGGCCAGGCGCAGTTCATCGCGAAGCCGCTGCCCGAATCCACCTCGCTCTCGCTCACACCGGTCACCGAGTGGATGCTGGAGAACCTCACCCTCGATCTGTCGGTTGACCAGCTCGCCGCCCGCGCGCACATGTCGCCGCGCACCTTCGCCCGCCGATTCAAAGCCGACTACGGCACGACGCCCGCGGCCTGGCTGGGACGCCAGCGCATCATCCACGCGCAGCGTCTGCTCGAGCAGACCGATCTGGGCCTGGATGCCATCGCGTCGGCGTGCGGGTTCGGCTCGGCGGCCGTCCTGCGGCAGAACTTCGCGCGCACCCTGGGGCTCACGCCCACCGCCTACCGCGCGCGCTTCACGTGCACGACGCCGCCCGCGCAGCTGGAGGCGATGGCCTCCTGACCGCGCGCGTCAGGCCAGGCGGATCGTGCGGGCCAGCTCGTCGACCACCGGGTCGAGAGCCTCGGCGAGGGGAAGGTCGGAGCTGGCGGTCATCACGACGATGTCGCGCTCGACGGTTCGCCACACCCAGTTGGTCGCCCGGACGATCGTGTCGGCCTCGGTGCGCACCCACCGGGTGGATTTGATTCCCGCTCCGAGATGCTCCGAATCGAACGGCACCACCTCGGGCTCGCGGGCGGCCGGTGCCTGCCTCTCGTGTGTGAGGTCGACCAGCGCGACATCGTCGCGATGCGGCATGTCGTAAACGTCGACGATCGCGTGCGGCGCGGTGATGTTCGGCAGATGCACGAAGCGGATCGTTCCCGATCGGTTGCTGCGCACCGCGCCGACCAGGTACGCCCGCAGCCAGTCGACCAGCTCCGCCGGTGCGGCCGTCCGCCCTTCGCCGCCGAAGGCGCGCGCGACGGCATCCGCCCACTGCTCCTCGTCGCCGAACGACTCCCAGGGGAAGAGGTTCGGTACGTAGACCCAGCGGTCGAGGTCGTAGTCCATGTCGATGGCCATGAGGTTCCTCTCAGTCCCAGCGAAGCGTCTGCAGCAGCAGATCGCCGAGCTCCGCGAGGGCGTCGACGATCGGCGCGAGCTCGGGGTCGACCATGCCGCTGATCGTACAGACGGCGAGCAGGTGCCGATCGCTATCGGGAATCGGCCATCGGAAGCGCACTCTCATCAACGGTGCCATCTCGTCGGCTCTTGTCGGCACGGCGAACCTCTCGGTTGCTCGAACGGCCTCGCCTGCGGATGTCGTCACGGTCTCGCTGATCTCGGATGCCGAGGGCCCCGGGTCGTCGCCTGTGGGTGCCGGGCCGGTGCTGATCGCGATCGCCAGCGATACCGGCGCACGCCACGGCACGCCCATCGGCACGATGAGGTCGAGTACGCCGGCCTCGCGGGCGCTGCGCGCAGCGGCGACCAGCTGAGCGGCGGTCCGGTCGATCTGCGGGCCGTAGCTGTCGCGAGGCAGGTCGCGATAATGCCGACGGACGAGGTCAGCGATGTCGTCGTCGGTGGAGTGGGCGACGGGGATGAGCAGGAAGCCCGGCGGCAGCACGAGCCGGTAGCGCGGGGGCGCGATCTCGTTCATGGTGTCCCTCACTGCCCCGGCGGACGGCGCCGCGCCCGGTTGCGATTCCAGTCCCACGGGCGGCGCGGGGCGCGACGCACGATCTCTTTCGGCGGCACCACCGTACCGTCCTCGTCGATGTACTCCCGCCACGTTCGCGGCAGCAGGCGCAGTCCGCTCAGCAGCATGCGTGCGACCGTGACGAGGATCAGGAAGAACTGGATGAACACGAGGTTGTCGACCCCGAAGAAGTTGAGTCGGCCCTGGTGGGCTTCCGCCGCCGCGGCGGCCGCGGCGATGTAGAGCGTCGTGCTGAAGGTCAGCACGAGCACCGTCAGAAGTGTGCTCCGCGTCGTTGCCCGCAGGCCCCGCAGCGGCAGCGGCAGCGAACCTAGTGTCAGCGCCACGAGCAGCAGCGTCATCGGGTATGCCGCCCACCACGGCGGCATGAAGGCGGGAAAGCTGTCGGGCACGTTGCCAGTGTTCGCGAACGAGCCGGTCACGAGCTGTCCTACCAGTAAGCCGATCGTCGGGAGCGCACCGAAGATGATCCAGAGGATGGTGGCGAGGAACAGGCCGTCGCCGAAGCGGGCCTCCCACGCGACCCGACGTGGGAGATTCACTTGAGCGAGGGCAGGCTCCACGCTGCCCCCATCGGCGCCTCGAACAGCCCCGGAACGAATCCGTACGCCTCGTTGAGGCCGCTGGTGAGGGTGCCCAGCGGCGTCTGGACTCCCCTCTGGTCCTGAACCCAGTCCACCAGCTGGTCGCTGCGGTTGATCCCGATTCCGACCATGTTGTAGGCGTCGAGCGACGAGCCGATCTTGCCCATCGTGCCGACGACGCCTTTCAGGCTGTCGACACTGCTCGTCACGAGGTTGTCGATGGCGCCCCCGGCGCCCAGCCGTGCCTGCGACGCGATCTGGTCGAACTCCGAGATGATGATGCTGTCCGATTCGCGGATGGCCTTCATCGCGTCGTCGCCCCAGTGCGTGACCACCTGCGCGAAGTTCGGCCGCGCAGACAGCACGCTCGCGCTCTCCTCGGCCACCATCCGCATCGGCTGACGGACCGAGCCGACTAGGCCCCGATCGAGCAGATTGCCGATGACCTGGCGAGCGCCGTTGCCCCAGACCATCCCCGGGCTGCGCACCGCCAGCGTGGCCGCACGGCCGCCGCGCAGGGCGACCGTGCCGAGCTTGATGCCGGCAAGTGCGGCGCTGCCGACACCGAAGGTCAACACGCCGATGGCATCCAGCGCGAAGTCGAACCATGACCCGTCGCCCGACGAGGCCAAGAGGAAGCTGAGACCCATCGACAGGACGGCGAGCCCCAGCGCGATGGGTGCGAGTACGGGGAAGAAGATCGACAGCACGCCGACGATGGCGGTGACGACCGTCAGGATGTCCTTGACGACCTTCAGCCACTCCGCGTTCTGGTTCACCCAGTCCAGGACGTTGTCCCACCACGAATCGTTGAGCTCATCGCTGGACACCGTCTGCGAGATCGTGGATGCCGTGGCGTCGCCGGCGCGCTGCACGCGCTCGAGCGCGGCGTCGTACGCGGCCTGAGCGTGGGAGAGGTCCGTCGCGGCCGTCGTGCTCATCGAGGAGTAGCGCCGCGCGGCATCCGTCGCCTCGGCGAGCTCGCCCGGGTCGACGGTCTGCTGGGTCGCGTCGCGGGCCTCCGAGAGATGGCGCTGCGCGTAGCTGTGCCGACGCTGCGCGTCGTCATGCGCCGCGATGGCGGAGGCCGCCTGTTGCTGCGCCTGCTCGAGCTCGTTCGCGAAGGTGCTCAGCGCGGAGCCCGCGACCTCGTAGCGCTCGCGGATGCGTGCGAGGTAGGTCTTCGTGTCGCCGATCGTGCCGGCCAGGGCGTCGACGGCGTCGCTCGTCTCCTGCTGCGACGCGTCGATGACCGCCTGCAGCATCTCCACCGCCTCCGACACTGCGCGGGCCGTGGAAGTGTACCGCGAGGCGTGTCCGCGAATGCCGGCGACGTCGCCGCCGATGGGTGTCATGCTCATCCGTTGCTCCCCTCCGTGAGCTTGTCGGCCAGCTGGCTGTCGACGCCTTCGAACGCATCGGCGGCGCCGTCGGCGCGCTTCTGGAGCTGGTCCACGCGATCGGTGAGGTCTTTGCGGCGCCGGTCCCATCCTGACGTGAACTCGTCGACGGCGGACGCGAGTCCGGGGTGCGGGATCATCCCCGACAGGTCGCGCGCGTCGCCGTCTGCGGCAGTGAGGGTGCCGTGGACGGTCGCGAGCTGGTTCGCGAGGTTTCGGAGGTTCTCCGTATTGACGACGAGATCGGCCACGCCGTCACTCTAGGTGAGCCCCGGAATCGTCGCGATGGGGAGGACTGCCCATCGCCGCACCGCTTGCCGCGCGCATCACGTTTTGATAAAGTTGAGTCCAGAGGGCTCAAGTTTGAGCCTCGAAGATTTCAAGGAGAAGCGATGAACGCACAACCGCAGCCCGGTCAGGAGGAGCAGCAGAGCGCCCTCGAACAGTTCGGCATCAACCTGACCGACCGTGCGCGCCAGGGCAAGCTCGACCCCGTGATCGGCCGCGACAGCGAGATCCGACGTGTCAGCCAGGTGCTCACGCGCCGCACGAAGAACAACCCCGTCCTCATCGGCGAGCCCGGCGTCGGCAAGACCGCCGTCGTCGAAGGCCTCGCCCAGCGCATCGTCGCGGGCGACGTCGCCGAGTCGCTGAAGGACAAGGAGCTCGTCTCCCTCGACATCTCCGCGCTCGTCGCCGGTGCCATGTACCGCGGACAGTTCGAGGAGCGCCTCAAGAGCGTCCTCAAGGAGATCACCGAGTCCGAGGGGCGCATCATCACCTTCATCGACGAGCTGCACGTGCTCATGGGTGCGGGAGGCGGCGAGGGGTCGGTCGCGGCATCCAACATGCTCAAGCCGATGCTCGCGCGCGGCGAGCTTCGCTTGATCGGTGCCACGACGCTCGACGAGTACCGCGAGTTCATCGAGAAGGATGCCGCGCTCGAGCGCCGCTTCCAGCAGGTCTATGTCGGCGAGCCGAGCGTGGAGGACACCGTCGCGATCCTCCGCGGCCTCAAGGAACGCTACGAGGCGCACCACAAGGTCGCGATCGCCGACGGGGCGCTGGTGGCCGCGGCATCCCTGTCGAACCGCTACATCCCGAGCCGCCAGCTGCCCGACAAGGCGATCGACCTGATCGACGAGGCCGCCTCTCGGCTGCGCATGGAGATCGACTCCGCACCGCTGGAGATCGACGAGCTGCGTCGTCACGTCGACCGGCTCAAGCTCGAGGAGCTGGCTCTCAAGCGCGAGAAGGATGCCGCATCGAGGGAGCGTCTGGCGACCCTTCGCGACACGCTGACGGTCGAACAGGCTCGCCTCGACGAGCTGCAGGCCCGGTGGGAACGCGAACGCGCCTCGCTCAACGCGGTCGGTGACCTCAAGACGCGCCTGGACCAGGCGCGCGTGGAGGCCGAGCGCGCGCAGCGCGAGGGCAACCTCGAGAAGGCGTCGCGGCTGTACTACGCCGAGATTCCGGCGCTCGAGCGGCAGGTCGCGCAGGCCGAGAACGCGGAGGCCGCCGAGGGCGGGGAGCGGATGGTCGGCGATCAGGTGACGGATGCCGATATCGCCGCCGTCATCGCTGCCTGGACCGGCATCCCCGTCGGACGCCTGCTGCAAGGCGAGAGCGAGAAGCTCGTGCACCTCGAAGCCGAACTCGGCAAGCGTCTGATCGGGCAGAAGGATGCCGTGAAGGCGGTGTCCGATGCCGTGCGCCGCTCGCGAGCCGGCATCAGCGACCCGAACCGGCCGACGGGTTCGTTCCTGTTCCTCGGGCCCACCGGTGTCGGCAAGACCGAGCTGGCCAAGGCGCTCGCCGAGTTCCTGTTCGACGACGAGCGCGCCATGGTGCGCATCGACATGAGCGAGTACGGCGAGAAGCACGCCGTCGCGCGGCTGGTCGGCGCCCCTCCGGGATACATCGGCTACGAGCAGGGTGGCCAGCTGACCGAGGCCGTGCGTCGCCGCCCGTACTCTGTCGTGCTGCTCGACGAGGTCGAGAAGGCGCACCCCGAGGTCTTCGACATCCTGCTGCAGGTGCTCGACGACGGTCGCCTCACCGACGGGCAGGGACGCACGGTCGACTTCACCAACACGATCCTGGTGCTGACCTCGAACCTCGGCTCGCCGATCCTCATCGACCCGACGCTGACGCTCGCGCAGAAGCGGGAGCAGGTGATGGCCCTTGTGCGCACGTCATTCCGTCCCGAGTTCCTCAACCGGCTCGACGACATCGTGATGTTCCAGGCTCTCAGCCAGGACGACCTGGCGCAGATCGTGGAGCTGTCGGTCGACGCGCTGCAGCGACGGTTGCGCGATCGCCGGCTGACGCTCGCGGTCACACCCGACGCCCGTGCCTGGTTGGCCGAGCGCGGCTACGACCCGATCTTCGGCGCCCGGCCGCTGCGCCGCCTCATCCAGTCCGAGATCCAGGACGGGCTGGCGATGGCACTGCTGTCCGGTGGTGTACGCGACGGCGACCTGGTGCGTGTCGACGTCGCCGCCGACGGCTCGGGCCTCGTGCTCACCAGCGCCGGAGCGTCGCCCGAGGAGAGCGCGGATGGCGCGGCATCCGACGACGACGTGATCGAGGCCGAACTGCTCGACGACTAGTGGCTGCCGTCCGGGGCGCCCGCGGGTGGCCACGTACTACGCAAGACGTCGATGACGTCCTCCATGCTGGTGCCCGTGACCGCGGCCTCCTCGATTACGGCGCGCAGGCGGTGGGTGACCGATGCGGGCAGTCGGGCGGCGGATGCCGCGACTCGCGTGCCGGCTGCGGTCCTGGTCACCACCAGGCCATCCTGCTCCAGCAGCTTGTAGGCCTTCGCGACGGTGCCCGGCGAAACGCCCACGTCGGACGCCATCTGTCGCACCGTGGGCAGTTTCTCGTGGGCGCCGAAAGCTCCCCCGAGAATGTGGCCACGCAGCTGCCCGTAGATGTCGCGGGCCGATCCGGCCTCGTCTCCCGCGCTGCCCGGTCGAGGGGTCACCCGATACTCCCGAGAGGGTGGCCCAGCGCGACCGTCTGCGCACTCTTCCGCGGACTCTTGCGAAGTCCGTTCGAGGTGAGCAGCAGGAGGAGGGTCAGGGCGGCGACCTCGAGAAACGGTGCGCACCACCCCGCGGCCGCGGCCACGTCGGCGAAGCGCCAGGGCGTCTCGTACGTGGCCTCGCCGGTGGGCGAGCCGACCGTGAGTGATGACGCCGATCCTGCGTGGGCGATCATTCGCCACGCCTCTGCGGTCGTCAGCACCACTACGGCCGACACGAGTCTCGTGCAGTCTCGTGCGGTCTGCCGCCGAAGCGTGCTTTCCGCCGCCATCGTGTGCATGCTCTGAAACCGGCGCGCGGAGTTCAGATGCAGAACAGCCACCAGGCACGCGATCGCCGGCACGAGGCTGACGAGTACCGGCGCTCCATAAGCCCAGCCGTAGAAGGGGAACTGCAGCGCGGGCACGTCGGGAGCGTTGGGGATAGGGATCGTGAGGAGTGTGTAACGCCCCGCGTCGTCGCGGGACGATACGGCGCCGGCTCCGATCGTGGTCGCGACGAGCACCGCGCTGGCGCCTGCTGCGAACCACAGCGACGAGGCTGAGCTGAAGCTGCGCCACGTTCGTCGAACGGTCGGCGGCATCGGCGCAGCAACGCGCGGCATCCGTCGTCGAGCGATGAGTACGGCGACGACGCCCAGCCCTCCGGCCGCGGCGACCAGGGGCATGGCGAACCGCCACCACGGCAGCGCGATGCCGCCCACGAGGTAGCCGCGCGTGAGGAACTCGGTGAGAAACGCCAGAACGACCGCGGCGGCGGCGACCGCGATGCCGCGGCCCTCGTTCGCGTGCGAGCGTGTGACTGCCGGGTCGGTCGCGGAGCCGATGGCGCGGGAGCGCCTCACTGAGGTGAGGAGTGCGATCGAGGTGGCGAGGATGAGGGCCAGCGCCGCGCAGATCGCGGGTGACTGAAGACCCGCTTCGACGAGATCGAAGAGGGTGAGGGTGCGGCTGGTCGTCGTCATCGAACGCCTCTCGCTCGTGTGCTGCGGAACTTGTACTACATGAGTATCACAACTTGTATCCCGTGTGAAGTACAAATGTGGCCACGGCATGCGTAGGCACGAAAAAGGTGGCGCATACAGCGGGAACCCGACGAAGGATGCCGCCGTATGCGCCACCGAAGTGCGCAGGCGCGAACGTGTGTCAGTCGTTGACGACGAGCGAGTCCGCGATGGGGCGACGCACGCGCGGGGCGAGCTCGCGCTCACGCAGCGCCTCGGGAGCGGCCTCGATGTCACCGAGGGCGCCGACGGCCATCACGGTGACGGCCACGAGGTCGTCGCCGAAGCCGAACGCCTGCGCGATCGCGTCGCGGTCGAACCCGCCCATCTGGTGGGTGTGCAGCCCCGACGCGTGCGCCTGGACCGTGAAGTGAGCGGCGGCCTGGCCGGTGTCGTACGCGGCCCACGGCAGCGGCTTGCCGTCGAGCGCGGCGGCCGAGGCGAAGACGACGAGGGCGGCGGCATCCGCGGCCCAGGACTGGTTGAAGCCCATGAGCGCGTCGACGATCTGCGCGTGTGCGGCCGAACCGCGGCGGGCGACGACGAAGCGCCACGGCTGCGAGTTGTTCGCCGACGGCGCCCAACGGGCCGCCTCGAGCGCGCTGGCCAGGGCCTGCTCGTCGATGGGCGTCGCGGGGTCGAAGATGCGGGTGCTCCAGCGCTCGGCGAGCACGTCGAGGATCGGCGCGTCGGTGTCGGCGGGGTGAGCGGCGATGGTGCTCATGATCGTCTCCTGAAAGAAGTTGGGTAACGGTTGTCGGGGGACGCCTTCGGCCCGCTCGATGCAACCGTATGCACCGGGAGTGTTGTTCCCGCGAGGGCCTACGAGTTTGCTGGCGGCGGAAGGATGCCGGAACTTCCGCGCTCATGGCGGGGGACTGGGGCCTCGAGCCTCGTTAGCGTGGCGTCATGACCACTCCCACCGCCGACCTGTACGACGAGCGCGGCGACGCGCTGGACTCCCTCGCGCTGCAGCTTCAGGACATCGGCGGCAGAGTCGCGTTCGACGGCCCGATCCGCACCGTGCGGTGCCACCGCGACAACGCGCTGGTGAAGGCGACACTCGCGACACCGGGCGCCGGTGCCGTGCTCGTGATCGACGGCGCAGGCTCGCTCGCGTCGGCGCTCGTGGGCGATCTGATCGCGGCCTCCGCGGTCGACAACGGCTGGGCGGGGATCATCGTGCACGGCGCGATCCGCGACCGTGAGGCGATCGGGCGGCTCGCGCTGGGCGTCAAGGCGCTCGGCTCGAATCCGCGCAAGAGCTCCAAGGAAGGGACGGGAGAGCTCGACGTTCCCGTCGAGATCGCCGGCGTCGTCTTCCGCCCGGGTGCCCATGTGTGGGCCGATGCCGACGGCGTGCTCGTCGAGCGCTGACAGGCCGCGCTGACACGCAGCGTCGACGCCGACTGGCAGACTGATCCCCGAACGGGCTGCGCGCCCGCCCGACACGGCCGAGGAGAGGGTGAACGGTGCCGCTGATCTTCCTGCTGGGATTCGTCGTGATCGGCCTGTGGTCGACCGTCGCGCACCGCTTCGAGCGCACCGGGGTCGCAGGTCCTGCCGTGCTGGCGCTGGCAGGTGCCGCGCTCGTGCTCATCGACGTGAGCGGATTCTCGGATGCCGTCGGCAGCGACGCCGCTGAGCACGTGGTCGAGCTGATCCTCGCCGTCCTCCTCTTCGTCGACGCCTGTGAGGTGAGCGGCGGCGTCTTCGGCGGCGAAGGAAGGACGATCGCTCGGCTGGTGCTCGTGGCCTTGCCGCTGTCGATCCTGGCGGTCGTGGTGAGCGGACTGTTCCTGCTGCCCCACCTCAGCCTGTTCATCCTGATCGTCATCGCGTGCGTGATCATGCCGACCGACTTCGCGCCGGCGGCGACGCTGCTGCGCTCGCCGCGCATCCCCGCCCGCGTGCGCCAGATCCTGAATGTCGAGAGCGGCTACAACGACGGGCTGGTCTCGCCGGTGTTCGGCATGGCACTGGCCGCGGCGATCGCCTGGCCGACGATCCTGGCGGCGGTCAACTCCGACAACCTGTCGCCCGAGAACCAGTCGCAGCTCGAGGAGAGGCTGGGTGAGTTCTTCGAGGCGTTCTTCGGGGCGGTTCCGGCCACCGCGATCGCCATCCTCGTCGGAGCGATCGTCGGCGGAGCCTTCGGTCTGTGCGTGCGCTGGGCGTCGCGCCGGGGCTGGGCCGACGCCCCCGGCATCCGCTACGTCATGCTTCTCGTTCCGCTCATCGCCTTCGGCGTCGCGACACTCAGCGACGTCGCGGCGAACGGCTTCGTCGCGGCCTTCGTGGCCGGCATCGTCTACCGCATCGCACGGACGAGGCGCACCGATGAGCGCACCATCCCGCACGCCGAGATCCTTCTCGTCGAAGAAGCCGGCACCCTCGCCGCCAACATCGTGTGGTTCGTCCTGGGGGCCATGACCACCGTTGTCATCGTCAACGGCGTGGACTGGCGTCTGCTCGTGCTCGTTGCCCTGGCGCTCACGCTGTTCCGCATCGTGCCGGTGTACGTGTCGATGCTGGGATCGCCCGTCCCGTGGGGGTCGCGCACTCTCATCGGGGTCGTCGGTCCGCGCGGCACGGCGACGATCGTGTTCGGGCTGCTGGCGTTCAACAAGCTGCCCGACGCGGAGGCGTACGACGTCCTCGCGATCATGGTGTTCACCGTCGTCGGCAGCATCCTGCTGCACGGCATCGCCGTTCCGCAGTTCGTCAATCGACGGATGCCGGTGCTCGCGCAGCCCGCGCCGGCACCGGCATCCGCCGATCACTGACCCGACGGGCTCATCCCGCGAGCGCCTCGGAGAGCTTGACGCGCGCTCCCATCCGCAGCAGCGAGTTCTGGTAGATCTTCGCGCCCACCCAGATGGCCGCCGCGCACGTGACCAGCATGATGGCGAGCGACAACAGCGGCTCCCACCACTGCGCATCACCCAGGAAGATGCGCACGGGCATGCCGACGGGGGCCGAGAACGGCGCGTAGGACATGATCGTCATCACCAGCGGGTTGTCGTTGAAGAAGATGACGAGGAAGTACGGCGCCATCACCAGCATGGTCAGCGGCGTCGTGGTCGAGCCGATGTCCTCCATCCGCGACACCATCGCGGCCGCGGCGGCGAACAGTGCGGCGAGCAGGATGAAGCCGAAGAGGAAGAAGACGGCGAACCAGGCGATGGGGGCGCCGAGCCCGGCGAGCAGGCTGCTCTGCCCGGTGACGGTGAAGCCGATGATCGCGATCGCGGCGAGGCCGATGATCTGGCCCATCGCGAGGATCGTGTTGCCGATGACCTTGCCGGCCAGCAGCGCCCGCACGGGGACGGCGGAGATGAGCAGTTCGACAACGCGAGTCTGCTTCTCCTCCACGACGGACTGCGCGATCGTCGAGCCGAAGGTCAGTGCCGCCATGAAGAAGATGAGCCCGAATCCGAGCGCGACGAGGTAGCGCAGTCCCGGGTGCACGCTCGACGGGTCGAGCAGCTCCACCTGCGGGGTGAGGCTCAGCGCTTGCAGCAGGGACGACGGGGCTGTCTCCTTCGCGACGACGGTGTACTCGAACGGCGCGGCGCCGCCGGGGATGAGCGCGGCGTCGACGGTGCCGTCCTGCACGAGCGCGCGTGCGGCGTCGGCATCGGCGACCTCGGTGGTCTTCACGAGCGGGTTGTCGGCGACCGATGCGGCGGTGTCGGCGGTGACGGCGACCGGGGTCCGGCTGTCGGACTGTGCCGAGAAGCCTCCCCACAGCACACCGACGAGCGCGAGCACGAAGAGGATGCCGGTGGAGATGAGATACGCCTTGCTGCGGAGCTTGGATCCCACCTCGCGCTCGGCGACGAGCCACGTGCTCTGGGCAAAGGATGGAGCGCTGACGTTCACTGGATGACCTCCTTGAAGATCTGGGCGAGAGAGGGCTGCTGAGGCGAGAAACTGGCGACATCGCCCGCGGAGACCGCGCGCTGCAGCACCCGCTGCGCGGCGGCATCCCCATCGACGTCGAACAGTGCGTAGCCGCCGTCGAACGAGAGCACGTCCACGCCAGGCTCGTCACGGAGCCAGCCGAGATCGCCGCCGGAGATCAGCTCGTAGCGGTGCTGGGCGTGCGCGGCGCGGAGAGCGTCGCGGGTACCGGCGGCGCGGATCGTGCCGTCCGCGATGATGACCAGGTCGTCACAGAGCCGTTCGACGACGTCGAGCTGGTGCGACGAGAACAGGACGGCCGCACCCTGGGCCGCCCGGGCCTGCAGCACGCCCGCGACGACGTCGACGGCGAGCGGATCGAGGCCCGAGAACGGCTCGTCGAGGATGAGCACCTGCGGGTCGTGCACGAGAGCGGCGGCGATCTGCGCGCGCTGCTGATTGCCCAGCGAGAGGGTCTCGACGTTGTCACGCAGGCGCTCGCCGAGACCGAGTTCGACGAGCAGCGCCTCGGCGCGGCCGGTGGCCTCGACCTTGTCGAACCCGTGCAGACGGGCGAGGTAGACGATGTGCTCCAGCACCCGCATCTTCGGGTACAGCCCGCGCTCCTCCGGCATGTAGCCGAAGAGGCGTCGGTCGGCCGCGGTGACGGGGGCGCCGTCGAGGGTGACCTCGCCGCTGTCACGGCCGAGCACGCCGAGCACGATGCGCATGGTCGTCGTCTTGCCTGCGCCGTTGCCGCCCACGAATCCGGTCAGGCGCCCGGACGGAACCCGGAAGCTCACGTCGTCGAGCACCCGCTTCACGCCGTAGCTCTTGGTGATGCCGTTCAGTTCGAGCATGTTCTCCTCCTCGACTTGCCGTTGACTCCACGTTAGGAAGCGCGGATGCCGCACACCTCCCCCCTGAGGCGGGAATCCGTAGCGCAATCCGCTGCGCGGCGGCATCTGCCGGGCCTCGGCATCCCCCATGCGGGGGAGCGTGTGTTCCGCAGTTCTCACGGCGCAGGAGCGCGGGGCACTCGGTGAATTCCCAGCAATGGGTAACACCGCGTCCACCATTTGCTCAGGCGAGCTCTCCTAAACTCTGTCGAGTGACGAGCGCTCCTGAGGTGACCCGCGCCCTCGGCGCCCGTGTATCCGACCGTGCCCGCGAGTGGTGGCCCCGTGCCCTGCACTTCGCGTTCACCCGTCGTGGCCTGCTCATCGGCTTCGCCGTCGTGCACGCCCTCTTCTTCCTTGCTCTGCTGAAGGTCATGATCTTCGGCGGCACGGAGGGCGACCTGCCGCTGTACCGCCTGTGGGCGGAGCAGGCGGCCCACGGGCACTGGCCCGTGATCGACATGCCGTGGGTTTACCCGGCCGGTGCTCTCGCGCCGATCATGGCCGCGATCGTCGCGGGCCCCTGGAACTACCAGCTCGTCTGGCTGCTCATGATGGTGGCGGCGAACTTCTTCGCCGTCCTCGCTCTCACCGACAACCTTCGCAACCGCAAGGGCTACGTCGCGGCCTGGTACTGGCTGGCCATCCAGGTGCTTCTCGCGCCCGTCTCGATGCTGCGTCTCGAGGGCTTCGCCGCACCGCTGGCCATCGCCGGTCTCGTCTGGCTCGTCCGTCGCCCCTTCATCGCGGGGGTGCTGATCGCCGCGGCGACATGGATCAAGGTCGCCCCGGCGGCTTTGGCCGCCGCCGCCGTCGCCGTCTCGTCGTTGCGCATGCGCATCATCGCCGGTGGACTGGCCTTGAGCGCCGCCATCGCCGGCGTGGTGGTCGCCTTCGGCGGCGCCTCCAACCTCTTCAGCTTCGCCACGATCCAGGGCGACCGCGCCCTGCAGCTCGAGGCTCCCGTCGCCACCCCCTGGGTGTGGGCGACGGTGCTGGGTCTTCCCGGAGCTCAGATCCACCAGAACTACGTCCTGGCGACGCGTGAGGTCGCCGGTCCCGGCGCCACCGCCGCGGGCGTGCTGGTCGGCTACGCCATGCCGATCGCCTTCATGGTGATCCTCGTCCTGCTCTGGCGTGCGCGTCGTCGTGCGCTCCAGGAGGGCGCCCTGTCCCGCATCGGCGAGCAGCACCTGATCCTTCGCGGAGCGTTCGCGTTGACGTCGGCTCTCATCGTGTTCAACAAGGTCGGCTCGCCGCAGTACATGCTGTGGCTTGCCCCCGTCGTCGCCGCCGGCCTGCTGATCGACCGCAAGGCGTGGACGTCGATCGCCGTCTGGCTGGCGGTCACGTGCTTCCTGACGACCCTCGTGTTCCCGGTGCTGTACTTGCCGCTGATCGATGCTCATCCGTTCGCCGCGGGCGTGCTGCTTGCTCGCAACGTGCTGCTGGTCGGCATGTTCGGCTGGAGCCTCGTGGTGCTGTGGCGTCCCGACGCGACTCTGGTCTCGCTGCGCGAGCGCCTGGCGCGCGCCGCGACGACGGCCACCACGGGATCGATCCCGGTCGCCGCTCGCTGACACGGCGGCCAGCTCGCGTCAGACCATGCCGTGCCGGTGTGCGTAGACCACGGCGGCCACGCGGTCTCGCGCTCCGAGCTTCTGCAGCACGTTCGACACGTGCGTCTTGACGGTCGCCTCGCCGATGAACAGGGCGGCGGCGATCTCGGCGTTGCTGTAGGCCTCGGCGAGCAGACGCAGGACGTCATCCTCACGCTCGGTGAGTTCGATCGCCGGCGCTGTGCGGACGGTCGCTGACGAGGCCGGCCCGGGCGCCGGTGGCAGCGCGGCGGCAATCCGGGCGTCGGTGTCGACCGGCGACGCCGCGAACCGCTCGATCACGCGGCGGGTGACCGCCGGCGACAGGAGTGCGTCGCCCGCGGCGGCGACGCGCACCGCGGTGACGAGCTCCTCCGGGCCGGCATTCTTCAGGAGGAAGCCGCTCGCGCCCGCGTGCAGCGCGTGGAACAGATAGTCGTCACGGTCGAACGTGGTCACGATGACGACGACGGCCGTGACCGACGGGTCGGCCACGATGCGACGGGTCGCTTCGAGCCCGTCCATATCGGGCATCTGCACATCCATGCAGATCACATCGGGATGCAGAGCGGATGCCGCAGCCATCGCCTCCGATCCCGTTGCGGCCTCGCCCACGACCGTGATGTCGTGCTGCGCCTCCAGGATCATGCGGAAGCCGGCTCGCATGACGGCGTGATCGTCGACGAGCAGCACCCGCACCGGCTCACTCATCGCCCTGCCTCCGCGATCGTTGCCGCGCGAGGCGATGATGTTCGGGTCGAGGAGCCTCCGAGCCGTGAGGGCACGCGGGCGCGCACGAGGAAACCGCCACGCGGCCGCGGCCCTGCTTCGAGTGTTCCGCCCGACGCCGCCGCGCGTTCGCGCATCCCGACGATGCCGAGCCCGGCCCGCCCCGCGACCTGCTCGCGGCCGCGGTTGGCGACCTCGAGCTCGACGTGATCGTCGTCGAAGCGCAGCCGGACGTCGGCCGCGGCATCCGGACCTCCGTGACGCCGCGCGTTCGTGAGCGCCTCCTGCGCGATGCGGTACAGGTTCACCTGCACCAGCTCGGGCAGCTCGGTCGGGTCACCTACCACCGCGAAGGTCGTGGGCATGCCGTTCTCATTCGCGTGCGCGATGAGCTCGGGGATCGACTGCAGGCGCACCGTCGAGGCGGCGGGGGTGTCGGCGTCGGGGGTGCGGAGGGTCTCGAGCAGCTGGCGCAGCTCGGTCAGCGCCTCGCGCGCCGACGTCTCCACCGTCACCAACGCCTCCCGGGCTGCGGCGGTGTCGTCGTCGAGCACGGTGCGCGCCGCCCCCGCCTGCACGCCCATGGCCGACACATGGTGGGCGACGACGTCGTGCAGTTCACGGGCGATACGGACGCGATCCAGGGCGACCGCCTGGGCGGCGGTGATCTCGCGTTCGCGTTCGAGTTCGGCGGTGCGCTCTTCGAGCACCGCGCGCGCACGGGCGTCGGCCCAGGCGCGCTCTCCGAAGAAGTACGCGCCGCCGAAGTAGGCCGCGTTCACGAGGAACTGGATGATCATGTACGCGGCGAACGGGGAGAACAGGCCCGCCCGGGAGGGCCCGTCGCCGTCCGGATCGGTCGCGCTCTGGAAGGTCACCACGAGAAGCCAGACGAACATGCCCGCGATCACCGCGAGCCGCACGACGGTTGCGCGCCGGCGGTCGCTCACCCACGCCCCGACGGTGTACATGGCGATGAACAGGGCCACGTTGCCGACGTAGATCTCCGGGATGCGTACCGAGACACCGACGAAGAATGCGAGCGCGACGACGATGAGCGTCGTTTCGGGAAAGCGCCGGCGCAGGGCCAGAGGGAGAGTGAGGGCGGCGACGTACACGAGCGCCCAGCCGAAGGCGGGGGTGTTCTCGCCGTAGAAGCCGGCCACCGTGCCTAGCCACGCGCTGATCACGGCACTGATCAACAGTGCGAGCGCGAGCCACACATCGTTGCGACGCTGCGCGGGCGTGGTCGTGCGGACGAGGGCGGCGGAGCTCATCCTTCCACGCTAGGGGCAGCCGGATGCCGCGGCATCCCCCCTGAGAGGGAGAGGGTCTCGACCTCATCGCGCCGGGGGTGCATGCTCTGGGTATGACGAGCATCTTCGTGAACATTCCGACGAACGACCTCGAGCGCAGCGTCGCCTTCTACCGGGCGCTCGGCTGCGCCATCAACCCCAACTTCACCGACGAGAACGCGGCGTGCGTCGTCTGGTCGCACGACATCTTCTTCATGGTGCTGCGCCGGGAGTTCTTCGCGACCTTCACGGACAAGCCCATCGGAGAGCCCAAGGAGTGGGCCCAGGTGTCGCTGTCGTTCACGCGGGACTCGCGCGCCGACGTCGACGCGATCGTCGAGGCGGGCGTGGCTGCCGGTGGCACCGAGCCGCACCCCGTTCAGGACTACGGCTTCATGTACAGCCGCGACCTGGACGATCCCGACGGTAACAGCCTCGGCTTCCTCTACATGGACCCCGTCGCGGCCGAGCAGGGACCCCCGGCGGAGACCGCGTGATGCGCGGGCGGATCGTCATCGACCTGTTCACGACGCTCGACGGCGTCGCCCAGGCGCCGGGCGGCCCCGACGAAGACACCAGCGGCGGGTTCCCGTTCGGCGGCTGGCAGGCGCCGTTCGAGGACGCCGTCATCGGCGAGGACGTCGGCAGCGGCATCCGCCGGATGGACGCGCTGCTGCTCGGCCGACGCACCTACGACATCTTCGCCGGGTACTGGCCGCATCACACCGACGGGCCGGAGGGGTTCATCGGTCGGCACTTCGATGCCATCCCGAAGTATGTGGCGACCCGGGCCGGTGTCGACCCGGAATGGGCGGGCACCAGCGTGCTGACCGGCTCGGACGCCGAGGTCGCGGCGGCCGTGGATGCGCTGCGCGACCGCCACGCCGAGGTGCACGTGATCGGCAGCGTCGACTTCTCGCAGACGCTGCTTCGCACCCGTCTGTACGACGAGCTGAAGCTGTGGGTGCACCCGGTGGTGCTCGGTCGGGGCAAGAAGGTGTTTCCGGACGGCGCGGCACCGGCACGGCTGCGGCTGATCGCACCCGCCGTATCGGGACCGACCGGCACGCTTCTGCTGCGCTACGCCCCCGACGGCGACGTCGTCACGGGCGACATGACCTGAGTTCGCCCGGTCACCAGATCATCGGGCGGTCGTCGTCGTCCGGGCCGTCGAGGTCCAGGTCGACGACGACGGGGACGTGATCGCTCGGGATCTCGCCCTTGCGCTCGTCTCGGTGGATGGATGCCGCGGTCACCGCGTCGGCGAACGCGTGCGAGCCGAGGATGAAGTCGATGCGCAGGCCCTCGTTGCGGGGGAAGCGCAGCTGCTTGTAGTCCCAGTAGGTGTACCCCGTGGGAACGAGGGGGCGGACGGTGTCGGCCAAGCCGGCATCCAGGAGCGCCTGGAAGGCGGCGCGCTCGGGCGGGGAGACGTGGGTGGTCACGCCTTCGATGACGGTGGGGTCGCCGTTGTCGGCATCCGTGGGGGCGATGTTGAAGTCGCCGGTGAGCGCGAGCGCCCGGTCGGGATCGGCCGCGAGCGTGTCGGCGGTGTAGCCGCGGAGCGCTTCGAGCCAGTCGAGCTTGTAGCGGTAGTGCGGATCGTCGAGGCCGCGCCCGTTGGGCACGTACAGGCTCCACACCTCGACGCCGCCGATGGTCGCGCCGAGCGCGCGGGCCTCGAGCGGAGCGCCGGGGCCATCGTGACCCTTCGCGAAGCCGGGCATGCCCGGGAATCCGACCTGCAGGTTCTCGATCGGCTCACGGCTGGCGATCGCGACCCCGTTCCACTGGTTGAGCCCGTGCGCCTCGACGGTGTAGCCCGCGTCTTCGAAAGCCTCGTACGGGAACTGCTCGGGCTTGCACTTGATCTCCTGCATCGCCAGCACGTCGATGCCCTCGCGGACGGCGAAGTCGACGGTGCGGACGACGCGGGCGCGGATCGAGTTGACGTTCCAGGTGGCGATGCGCATGGCATCCAGCGTATTGGCCCCCGCGCTGGGGTCGGCGCCCCGCCGTCCCGCCGTCGCGTATTCAGTCTCCGCGGCCCGCGGCATCCCGCTGCGGCCCGTCTTGGCACGCTGCGTCACCACGCCGCATCGCAACCAGACTGAATACGGAACGCGCACGCGGGCGGCGGGTCACAGTGCCCGCAGGATGTCCTCCACCCGCTGCTTGGCGTCGCCGAAGAGCATCTGCGTGTTGTCGCGGAAGAACAGCGGGTTCTGCACGCCCGCGTAGCCGGAGGCCATCGACCGCTTGAACACCACGACGTTGCGCGCTTCCCACACGTGCAGCACGGGCATGCCCGCGATGGGCGAGCCGGGGTCCTCTGCCGCGGCGGGATTGACCGTGTCGTTCGCCCCGATGACGAGCACGACGTCGGTGTCGGCGAAGTCGTCGTTGATCTCGTCGAGCTCCAGCACGATGTCGTAGGGCACCTTGGCCTCGGCCAGCAGCACGTTCATGTGGCCCGGCAGGCGCCCGGCGACGGGATGGATGCCGAAGCGCACCTCGACGCCCCGTTCGCGCAGCCGCTTCGTGAGGTCGGCGACCGGGTACTGCGCCTGGGCGACGGCCATGCCGTAGCCGGGGGTGATGATGACCGACCGTGCGTCGCGGAGGAGCTCGGCGACGGCTGCGGCATCCGTCTCGTGATGCTCGCCTTCCTCGGCCTCGGCGCTGCGGGGAGCCTCGATGCCGAATCCGCCGGCGATGACCGAGAGGAACGACCGGTTCATCGCCTTGCACATGATGTACGACAGGTACGCACCCGACGAACCGACGAGGGCGCCGGTGACGATGAGCAGGTCGTTGTTCAGGAGGAACCCGGCGGCGGCCGCAGCCCAGCCGGAGTAGCTGTTGAGCATCGAGACGACGACCGGCATGTCGCCGCCGCCGATCGAGGCCACCAGGTGCCAGCCGAGGGCGAGGGCGAGCGCGGTCACGGCGACGAGCAGCCAGATCGACGGGGTCGCGACGTACCAGACGGTCAGCACGAGGAAGAGTGCCAGGGCGCCGATGTTGAGGGTGTTCTTGCCGGGCAGCATCAGCGGCTTCGACGACATCCGCCCGGACAGCTTCAGGAAGGCGACGATCGATCCCGTGAAGGTGACGGCGCCGATGAAGACCCCGATGAACACCTCGGCGTGGTGGATGCCGATGAGCTCGGGCGCGATGCCTTCGGCGTAGAGGTGGCCGTTCCAGCCGACGAGCACGGCCGCCAGTCCCACGAAGGAGTGCAGCAGCGCGATGAGCTCGGGCATGCCGGTCATCTCGACCACGCGCGCCCGCCAGAGGCCGATGGCGCCGCCGACCACGACCGCGGCCACGAGAAGCGTGATCCCGAGTGCGGCCGTCGCCCCCTCGGGCAGGAGGGTGCCGTTCGCGATGACGAGCACGAGAGTGGCGAGGAGGGCGATCGTCATACCGGCGATGCCGTAGACGACGCCGCGGCGCGCGGTCTCCTGTGTGCTGAGGCCGGCGAGGGCGAGGATGAACAGCAGCGCCGCGACGATGTAGGCGGCGGTGGAGACGGACTGGGCGAGCATGACGGCGCCGAGGTCTCCGATGTAGGCGTCGGTCACTTCTGGTCACCCTTCTGGAACATGGCGAGCATGCGACGGGTCACCGCGAAGCCTCCGAAGATGTTGATGGATGCCAGGAGCACCGCAATCGCGGCGAGCACCTGCACGACGGGGTTCGGCACGACGATCTGGCTCATGGCGCCGACGACGATGATGCCGCTGATCGCGTTGGTGACGCTCATCAGCGGCGTGTGCAGGGCGTGGGCGACCCTGCCGATGACGGAGAACCCGATCACGACCGAGAGGGTCAGCACGAGGATGTGCTGCGGCAGGGGCGCGGGCGCGACCGCGCACACGAGGAACAGGGCGGCGACGCCGGCGACGATCAGGCCGGTCTTCGCGCCCGCCGAGAGCCCTTTCCTGGCGGCGGGGGCCGGCGCGGATGCCGCGGCATCCGTCCCGGGCTTCGCCGGCGCGGCCGAGACCTGCACCGGGGGCGGCGGCCAGGTGACGGTGCCGTCACGCGTGACGGTGACGGCGCGCTGCACGACGTCGGTGTCGTCGATCGCGAGCTGCCCGTCTTTGCCCGGGGTGAGGAGGGTGAGGAGGTTCACCAGGTTGGTGCCGTAGAGCTGCGAGGCCTGCTGGGGGAGGCGGCCGGCGAGGTCGGTGTAGCCGAGGATGATGACGCCGTTCGCGGTCACGACGCGCTCGCCGGCGACGGAGCCCTCGACGTTGCCCCCCTGGCCCGCGGCCATGTCGACGATGACGCTTCCCGGCTTCATTGCGGCGACGTCGGCGGCGGTGAGCAGGCGCGGGGCGGCGCGGCCCGGGATGAGCGCCGTCGTGATCACGATGTCGACGTCGGCGGCCTGGTCGCTGTAGAGCTTGGCGGCCGCGGCGTCGTAGGCGGCACTGGTGGCCTTGGCGTAGCCGTCGGCCGAGACCTCCTTCTGCTCGTCGGGCACGACGACTTCGAGGTAGGTGCCGCCGATCGAGGCGACCTGGTCGGCGACCTCGGGGCGGGGATCGGTGGCGCGGACGATCGCGCCGAGGCTCGAGGCGGCGCCGATCGCGGCGAGACCGGCGACGCCGGCCCCGGCGACCAGCACCTTCGCGGGCGGCACCTTGCCGGCGGCGGTGACCTGTCCGGTGAAGAAGCGGCCGAACTCGTTCGCGGCCTCGACGACCGCGCGGTAGCCGGCGATGTTGGCCATCGAGCTGAGCACGTCCATCGACTGCGCCCGGGAGATGCGCGGCACGGCGTCCATCGCGAGGGCGGTCACGCCGCGGGCGGCGAGGGCGGCGAGCAGGTCGGGGCTGAGCGCCGGGCTCAGGATGCCGACGAGCGTCGCCCCCGGC
The DNA here is from genome assembly GCF_001724435.1 of Microbacterium sp. SCN 69-37. Classification (NCBI taxonomy): domain Bacteria; kingdom Bacillati; phylum Actinomycetota; class Actinomycetes; order Micrococcales; family Microbacteriaceae; genus Microbacterium; species Microbacterium sp. SCN 69-37. The sequence goes on along the minus strand of NZ_MEEL01000016.1, from coordinate 162,997 downwards.
TGCAGGAGCGCGATCTCGGCATCCGTGGGGGCCGCGACCGACAGGACGACATCGGCGCCCCAGGCGTCGTCGCGGGTGGCGACGGTGGCGCCGGTGGCGGTGTAAGCGGCATCCGGGAACGACGATGCGGCGCCCGCGCCGGCCTCGACGACGACGTCGTACCCGAGCGCACGGATCTTGCCGACGGTGGTGGGGGACGCGGCGACGCGGGTCTCGCCGTCCCGCTCGCGGACGATGCCGATACGGGCCATGGTGCTCCTTCGATCGGGTCCGACGGGGCCTCCGGGCGCGCCCGGGCACCCCGCCGGGTGACGTTCCCGAGTCTAGGGGGCGGGACGGATGCCGCGGCGGGTGATGACGCGGAAATAATCCCGGTTCTTCGCTTCCGTAGACTCTTCAGCATGACCGCCGCCTCCACGCCCGAGCTCGAGTCCGAGCGTCGCGCCCTCGTCGACCTCATCGCCGCCGAAGCCGTCTTCCACGGCGACTTCACCCTGTCCAGCGGGAAGAAGGCGACGTACTACGTCGACATGCGCAAGCTCACGCTCGACCACCGCGCGGCTCCCGCGATCGGTCGCCTCGTGCTCGATGCAGTGCGCGACCTGAACGTGGATGCCGTGGGCGGCCTCACCCTGGGTGCGGACCCGATCGCGAACGCCGTCATGCACGCGTCGGTCGCCGCCGGCACGCCCGTGGATGCGTTCGTCGTGCGCAAGGAGCCGAAGGACCACGGCCGCGGTCGCCAGATCGAGGGCGCCGAGGTGACCGGCAAGCGTGTCGTCATCGTGGAGGACACCTCCACGACGGGCGGCTCGCCCCTGAAGGCGGCCGAGGTCGTCGCGGCTGCCGGTGCCGAGATCGTGGCGGTCGTCACGGTCGTCGACCGCAAGACCGGCGCGCAGGCGGCGGTGGAGGCCGCCGGCTATGAGTGGCGCTCGATCATCGACCTCGACGACCTGGGACTGCAGGCGCAGTAGGGCCCCGCTGCTGCCCCCGGCCGTGAACCGGATGCGGAGATGAGCAGCAGATTCGGATGCCGCCGGCCGACAGATCCGAATCCGTTCTCGGCATCCGATTCTGGGAGCGCCGGCGGCGACCCGACCGGCGCGCTCAGCGGAAGACGGGCAGCTGCGACGCCAGCGCGAGCACGAGGCCCGCGAGGGTGAGCAGCAGGATGCCGCGGCCGTTCGGCAGGGGGGTCCCCTGCGGCGCATCGCGGCGGCCCCGCACGAAGAGCACCAGCGCGACGATCAGCAGCACCATCGCGGTCACGACGAAGACGATGGCGATCACTGGTCGCTCCCGTCGCGCCGGCGACCGCGGAGGAACTGCACGACGAACACCACGAGCGTCCCGACCAGCACGACGCCGGTCGAGGCGAACAGCAGCGTCTGCTCGGTCGCGTTCACGTTGTCTCCTCCGCCCGCGCGGAGGCGGGCAGTCTCAGCCTAGCCCGGCGCGCGGCACGAGCCCGTCGGCACCGAAGACAGCGGCGGAGAAGCGTGCCGCGATCTCGGCGTAGAGCTCCGTGTCGGGGTGCAGGCTGTCGGGCAGCGTGTAGCGCTCCGCGTCGTCGGCGCCGTACAGGCTCAGCCCGTCGAGGTACGCGATCCGCTCACCGGATGCCGCGCGCACCCGCACCACCTCGGCCAGCTGTCGCCGCGACTCGGTCATGGTCAGCGCACCGCGGGCGACGTCGGCGGCGTCTCCGGCGGCGTAGCAGCGGACGTGACCGTCGTCGAAGAACTCCACGTCCGAGGGCCCCGGTGTGTCCTCGCTTCCGGGCCAGAGGATCGACGACACCAGCACGATCGGGGTATCGGGATGCCCGGCGCGCACGCGGTCGAGGAAGCCGTGCATTGCGGGCGTGAACGTGCGCTGATCGAGCGACCGCGCCCCCACGATGTTGATGCCCACCTTGAGCGTGATGACGTCGGCGGGCGTGACGGCGATCGTGTCGGCGACGAACGGGTCGAGCATGCACTGTCCGCCGAAGCCGAGGTTGACGAGCGACAGGTCGCTTGTGCGCGCCGCGATGACGGGCCAGACCCCGGTCGGCGAAGGTGTCTCGACGCAGTGACTGATCGAGCTGCCGTGGTGGATCCAGACGGGTGCATGCGACGGTTCTGCCGCGATCACGGGGGCGTCGGCGCGAAGATCGAGCAGGTCGACGATCATCCCTTGCGGCAGCCACACGGTGACGGCACGCGCACCCGGCCCGCCCGCGCCGCCCAGCGCGACCTCCAGTGTGGCCGGCTCGGTCAGCGGCTCATCGGTCGCGGCATCCCCGACCCACGAGAGCCGACGGACGTCGGTGACGGGCGCGCGCTCGATGTGCACCGGCTCGCCGTCGACCTCGACGACCACGTCGTTCACCGGCCCGGCGAGCTCGGCGAAGAACAGCTGCGTGCACCGCATCGTCAGGCTCAGCGTGGTCGCGGCCGTCGTGAAGCGCACGCGCACACCGCTCGCGTTGGCCGTGATCGCGCGCAGGATCTCCCCGTTCGGCGGGAAGTGCGCCCACGTGCTCCGCGGCAGGCGCAGGGGGCGGATGCCGCGACTGTCGTCGAGGTCGAGGTGGCCCTCCAGCAGCACCTCGGCGTCTCCGAGGCGCACGACCTCGCCGATGCCGGTGCGGGACGGGATGAGGGGGGTGGTCACGATGCGGTCCTCTCGGAGTGGGCCGTGATGAACGAGACGGTGCGGGTGATCAGTTCGTCACGCTGGGGCAGTTCGGCCCACCCGTGATCGGCCCCCTCGACGACGACGACCTCGGCGCGCTCGCCGAACACGTGCGCGTCGGCGTAGCGCTCGGCGTAGCGCACCGGGACGAAGTCGGCCGTGCCGTGCAGCAGCAGGGCCGGACCGTCGTAGGCCGCGGCTCGCGCATACGGATCGAACGTGAGAGCGTCGGCGCGCATCGCCGGGCCCAGTCGCATCCCGAGGAAGTCGAAGAACCCGTCCGGCCCGTCGAGCGCGGCGAGCGAGCGCCCCTGGATCTGTCCCGAGCGGATGTCGTCGACGAACACGGCGGCCGTTGACCACATCGTCAGCGAGCGGATGCCGCCGGCTCCCGCCTCCGCCGCGACGACCGCGGCGATCACGGAGCCGAGGCTCATGCCGACGAGATGGAGGTTGTCGGCATCCACCTCGTCGGCCTGCCGGATCGTCGACAGCACGGCGGCCGTGTCGGCGACGTCACCCGACGCCGTCGTGTCGAAGAACTCCCCGTCGCTCTCGCCGTGCCCGGCCCGGTCGAAGGCGACCACCCCGAACCCGGCGGCGACCAGCGTGCGGGCGAGCGTCACGAAGACCCCCGTCGTCTCCACTCGAGATCCGCCGAAGCCGTGCAGCAGCACGACGGTCGGATGCGGCGCCGGGCCGGCGCCCGCCGCGGCATCCGGCAGGTAGTGCGTGCCGCGCAGCGTGAGCGCACGGACGGTGGTCTCGAAGGGAACGAGTCGCATGGGAGTTCTTTCGTCAGGGCAGCCGGATCAGCGGGCGAGTGTCGCGGCGGGCGCGTCCGTGTCGGATGCCGGCAGCATGTCCGCCTCGACGTCGAACGCGTTCGTCACGCCACGGCGGAAGCCGATCCAGCCGATGAGGAAGCCGGCGGCGGCGACCACCGAGACGGCCACGTAGACGGCGCTGGGGTTCAGGAGCAGCAGGGCCGGGGTGACGACGTTGAACGCGGCGGTGGCGAACCGCGCGACGGCGTAGACGGTGCCCTGCGCCGTGGAGCGCAGCATGGTGGGGAAGGACTCCTGCGTCCACACCTTCATGATCGTCTCGAAACAGAACGCGCCGGCGAAGGTCGTCACGACCACCGAGACGATGAGGGCGGGCAGCGTGAAGCCGAACACCACCGGCACCAGGTTCGCGACGACCACCGCGATCGCGCCGGCGACGTAGTAGCTCATGCGGAACGTCGTGTCGGCGACGGCCATGAACCAGACGGCGCCGAGGATCGCGGCGGGCATCGCCAGCAGGGTCCAGGTCTGGTACTCGTTCACCGGGATGCCGGCGACGTTCACCGCCACGAAGGTGCCGAAGCTTCCGGCCACGCTGATCGCGATCGAGGCGAGCGTGTAGTAGACGAGCAGGGTCACGAAGGGGCGGCGGTACTGCGGGCGACCGAAGTCGCGGAGGCGGCCGCGCTCGGCACGGACGGTCTGCACGCCGCTGCGGCGCTCGTCGCGGGCCGCGAGCCAGTCGGCCGACTCGGGGATCGTCAGCCGCAGCGCGAGGACGACGAGGCCGACGCCGCCGAAGGCCGCGAACATGATGCGCCCACCGGCCTCGCCGAGGGATCCGAAGAAGATGCCGATGAGCACCGCGAGGAGGATGCCGAAGCCGCCGAGCAGGTTGGAGAAGACGAGGATCTTGCCCCGGTTGCGGTCGGTGGCCGCCTCGGAGATCGAGGCGAGGGCGGCGGGCAGGTCGGCGCCGACGCCGAGGCCGATGAGTGCGATGCCGGGCAGGAGCGGCCCGAAGGAGACGCCGAAGAACGGCGTCAGCGATCCGAGCACGATGAGGGTCATCGTGACGAGGAAGACGCGGCGACGGCCGAAGCGGTCGGCCAGGCGCCCGCCCACGAGCGAGCCGATCGCGACGCCCGCGGTCAGCACGCCCGTGAGCAGGCCGACCTGATCGGGCGTGAGTCCGGGAGTCCCGGGGGCGAACGACTGGAAGAGAACGAGGGCGACGGCGATGCCGGTGGTCGCGGCGGCGTCGACGAACGTCGCCATTCCGCAGACGAAGCCCACCCACCAGGGGTTGGGGGCGGTGCGAGCGAGGGGTGCGCTCATGGTCATACTCCTTTGTACGTGCGGGTGACGAAGGTGGACGACAGTGCGGTGTTCCCGAAGGCTCCGCCGCCGTCGCGTCTCAAGCTATACCGATATAGCAACCGGGGCAAGCACGAGTTTCGCCCCATCGGCCGGATAAATCCGACTCCGGATGCCGCCCGTCAGAACCGCGGCGCGGCGATCGAGGCGCCGGCGCTGACCGGCATCTCGACGAGCTCGTGGCGCACGCCCTCGTCGGGGGAGAGCAGCAGATCGGCGGCGCGACGGCCGATCTCCGCCTGCGGAAGGCGCAGGGAGACCAACTGCGGATCGGTCGCCTCGGCGAGCACGCCGCCGTCGAAGGAGACGAGCGACACGTCGTCGGGCACCCGCAGCCCCGCTCGGCGGAGGGCCTGGAACACGCCGACCCCGACGGCATCGTTGACGCAGATGACGGCGCGCGGGCGCACGCCGGACGCGAGCAGGCGCTCCGCGGCATCCCGCCCGTCGTGCACCGTCCAGTCGTCGTCCACGGCGACCTCGCCGGCGAGCTGCGTGCCCGCGGCGGCGAGCTGTGCGCGGATGCCCTCCAGGCGACGAGGGAGCGCGACCGGACCCCACTCGTGCCAGGCGCTGCCCCCGGTGCGGCCGGGCGCGAGCGTTCCGACGAACCAGATGTCGCGATCGTGACCGGCCTCCCGCAGCAGGCGTGCCGCGGTCGCGCCCGCGGCCCGCTCGTCGGGGACGATCGAACTGATCGCCGCGTCGTCGGCCTCGCAGTTCATGAGCACCAGCGCGGTGTGCCGAGCGGACGCCGGGGGCGTCACGCGCCGCGTGAACATCGACGCGTACAGGATGCCGTCGATGTCGCGCGCGACGAGGTCGTCGAGGAAGCGGCGCTCCATCTCGGCATCCCCCTGCGTGTCGACGGTGAACAGCAGCAGCCCCGCCTCGCGCAGGCGCTCCAGCGCGCCGCGCACCATCGAGTTGGCGAAGGAGGTCGAGCTGACGAAGTCCGAGACCAGCGCGACCGTGCCGGAGCGGCCCGTGCGCAGGGTCTTCGCGGTGACGTTCGCGCGATAGCCGAGCTCGTCGGCCGCCCGGCGAACGCGGGCCATCGTCTCGACGGACAGACGCTGGTCGAGGCGACCGTTCAACGCGAACGAGGCCGCCGAGCGCGACACGCCCGCCCTCTCTGCGACCTCGGTGAGGGTGACCCGCCGACCGGAGCTGCGCTCCGTCACAGCCCCTCGGGCATCTCGGACTCCGCCGGCTCGTCGGCGAGCAGGTCGGCGACCGAGTCGAGGATCTCGTCGGGGCGGAACGGGTAGCGCTCGATCTCGGCGTCGTCGGAGATGCCGGTGCGGACGAGAATCGTGTGCAGTCCGGCTTCGATGCCGGCGACGACGTCGGTATCCATGCGGTCACCGATCATGCCGGTGTTCTCCGAGTGGGCCCCGATGCGGTTCATCGCGGAGCGGAACATCATCGGGTTCGGCTTGCCGACCACGTACGGGGCCTTGCCCGTCGCATGCGTGATGAGCGCGGCGAACGAGCCGGTCGCCGGCACGATACCGGTGGGGGTCGGCCCGGTCGCATCGGGGTTCGTGATGATGAAGCGCGCCCCGTTGTTGATGAAGCGGATCGCCTGGGTGATGCGGTCGAACGAGTAGTTGCGCGTCTCGCCGATGACGACGTAGTCGGGCTGGGTCTCGGTCATCACGTAGCCGGCCTCGTGCAGCGCCGTCGTCAGCCCCGCCTCGCCGATGACGAACGCCGTGCCGCCCGGGTGCTGCGAGCGCAGGAACTCGGCTGTCGCCAGTGCGGAGGTCCAGATGCGGTCCTCGGGCACCTCGAGGCCCGAGATGCGGAGGCGCGCACTGAGATCGCGCGGCGTGTAGAACGGGTTGTTCGTCAGCACGAGGAACGGCGTGCCCGCGTCGCGCCACTGCGCGAGCAGTTCGGCGGCGCCGGGGATGGGCTTGTTCTCGTGGACGAGGACGCCGTCCATGTCGGTGAGCCAGCATTCGATATCGGCGCGTGTCCGCATGGGGCCAGCCTAGCGGGGCGATCGGGCCGTAGTCTCGACGCGTGGCACGCGACGACTGGGACCCGACGACGCTCCCCGACCTCTTCGGCAGACGCTACCTCGTCACCGGGTCGACGGCTGGGCTCGGCTTCTTCGCGTCGTTGCAGCTCGCCGAGGCGGGCGCCCACGTGATCATGACGGGGCGCAACCCGAACAAGCTGGCCACCGCACGCGTCGCCGTGCGCCGTCAGGTGCCGGATGCCGAGATCACGACCCTCCTGCTCGACACGAGCAACCTCGGCTCGGTGCGCGCGGCCGCCGCCACGGTCCGCGGGCGCGCCGGCTTGCACGGGCTGCTGCTGAACGCCGGAGTCGTGCACCCGCCGCGCCACCGCGAGACCACCGCCGACGGCCACGAGGTCGTCTTCGCGACGAACGCCCTCGGCCACTACGCGCTCGCCGGCGAGCTGCTGCTGCCGCTCGCGGCGGGACGCGGTCGCATGGTGTGGGTGGGATCGATGTCGACCGCGATGGGCAACTACGACCCCGTCGACCCGGAGCTGGCGACGAACTACTCGCCGTGGCGGGCCTACGTGCAGTCGAAGGTCGCGACGACCGCTCTCGGCTTCGAGGCCGATCGGCGCCTGCGGGCCGCGAACGTGCCGATCGCCAGCCTCGTCGCCCATCCCGGGTACGCGATCAGCGGACGCACCCGCGGCATCCTGGGCATCAACGAGCCCACGCGGATGACGCGCTTCGTCGACAACCTGCAGGCTCCGATCACGCAGTCCAAGGAGCGCGGGGCGTGGCCGCTCGTCCGGGCGCTCGTCGATCCGGAGGCGATCGGTGGCCAGTTCTGGGGGCCGTCGCGACTGGTGGCCGGTGCGCCCACGCTCGGACAGGCGAGTACGCTGGCCCGGCGCGAGGACATCGCCGCGAGGCTCTGGGACTACTGCGAGCACGCCACCGGCATCACCTGGCCCTACCTCAAGGCCAGCCGTCCGCGGCGCCTCTGGCGGCGCTGACGCTGTCGGCCAGCCCCTCCGCGCCACGGTCGCGATGCCCCCATCGCCGCCGACCGTGTCCCACTTGTAGCGGGGCGTGTCCCAGATTGTGCGGTGTGGAGGCCCCGGAGGGGACCGCTTTTGGGACATCCCCGTGGCGGGGGGCAGCCACGCCGCGGCGGGCGAGGGGCACAACCCGGGTCAGGCGGTCAGCCAGACCGCACCGGCCGCGCCGGCGGGCAGCGTCACGGTCGCGCCGTCGTCGACGCGGACCACGTCCGTTCCGGCGACCACGAGGCGGTGCCCCACATCGATGCCGGCGCCCTCCAGCGCCCGCAGAAGCTCGGGATCGCGGTCGCTGACCCGCAGCACCTCGCCCGCGTGTCCGACCTCGGCGGCCGACAGCAGCACGAACGGCAGGCGGTGGACGTTGCCCTCGGCATCCGGGATCGCGTCGCCGTGCGGGTCGAAGCGGGGGTGGCCCAGCCGCTCCGCGATACCGGCGAGCAGGCGGTCGCTGATCGTATGCTCGAGCACCTCGGCCTCGTCATGCACCTCGTCCCACGCGTAGCCGAACTCCTGCACGAGCCAGGTCTCGATGAGACGGTGGCGGCGGATGATGGATGCCGCACGCAGCCGACCCCGCTCCGTCAGTGCCACCGGTCCGTACGGGCGGTGGTCGACGAGGCCCTGTGCGACGAGCTTCTGCACCATCTCGGTGACCGTCGACGGGGCGAGCTTCAGCTCGGCCGCCAGCTGCGACGACGTCATGAGCACGGGCTGCCACTCGGTGTGGTGGTAGATCGTCTTCAGGTAGTCGTCGATCGCGACGGAGTTCGCAGCCACGCTCCCAGGCTACCGGCCGTGACTATCAGCCCGTCAGCACGAGCCACAGCAGCAGTGCGTTCAGAGCGATGAGGAACACCGACGCGACGACACCCGCAATGGTCGTCCACCAGCGGTTGCGGTGCGCCCCCAGCACGTCGCGGCGGGCGGTGAGCGCGACGAGCGGCACGAGCGCGAACGGGATGCCGAAGCTCAGCACCACCTGGCTGAGGATCAGCGCCCAGGTCGGATCGGCCCCGAGCGCGAGGATCACGATGGCCGGCACGAGCGTGACGAGGCGCCGCGCGATCAGCGGAACCCGCACACGCAGCAGGCCGTGCATGATCTCCGCGCCGGCGTAGGCGCCCACCGTGGTGCTCGCCAGGCCGCTCGCGAGCAGGCCGACCGCGAACATCGTCGCGACGGCGCCACCGAGGCCCGCCGACAGCGCGGTGTACGCGCCCTCGAGGCTGTCGGTCCCGTCGACGCCGGCGAGGTTGGCGGCGGCGAGCAGCAGGATCGCGAGGTTCACCGTGCCCGCGACGACCAGGGCGATCGTGACGTCCCACCGGGTCGCGCGCAGCAGGCGTGGTGTCGCGACGGCGCGGTCGGCGGCGCGCGCGCCGACCGCGGAGAAGCGGTCGCGGGCGAGGGCGCTGTGGGCATAGATCGCGTGCGGCATGATCGTCGCACCCAGGATGGATGCCGCGAGCAGCACCGACTCCGACCCCTCGAATCGGGGAATCATGCCGCCGGCGACACTCGCGGCATCCGGCGGGGCGATGAAGACGCCGTAGGTGAAGCCGATCGAGATCACGACGAGCAGGCCGATCACGACGAACTCGAAGCTGCGCGCGCCGCGGCGTTGCTGGATGAGCAGCAGTGTGATCGAGACGGCTCCCGTGATGAGGCCGCCGACGGGCAGGGGGACGCCGAAGAGAAGCCAGAGGGCGACCGCGCCGCCGATCACCTCGGCGACATCGGTGGCGACAGCGACGAGCTCGGCTTGCAGCCAGTAGGCGCGGCGCGCCCAGGGATGACGAAGGCGCTCGCCGAGGGTCTCGGCGAGGCTCTGTCCCGTCACGATGCCGAGCTTGGCGGACAGGTACTGGATGAGCCACGCCATCGCGTTGCCGAGCACGACGACCCACACCAACAGGTAGCCGAACCGCGCCCCGGCGGTCATGTTGCTCGCGACGTTGCCGGGATCGAGGTAGGCGACACCGGCGACCAGCGCCGGACCGAGCAGCCATGCCGCGCGCCGGGTCCGGGAGGGCACGGTCGCCGCCCCGACAGGCGCCTCGATGATCACCCCGGTATTTTTCGGCACACCGAAAAATTACCAGAGATTTCGGGTGACCGAAATGTCGAGCACGTGGACCGAGCTCCTCCACATCGACGCCTCGTCCTGACGCGCGGCCGAGGCGGCCCCACGCGGACGTGTTCCGTATTCAGTCCCGCGTGGTCCGGCAGCGCGACGAGGTCGCAGAACGAACGGACCGATCGCCCGCGGCGCATCCGTGCGGACTGAATACGGAAGGCGAGTCGGCGAGGTCGTCGGTAGCCTGGAGCGATGACCGAGCCCGTGCTGCCGCCGGATGCGGCCGCCCCGGACAGTGCCGAGCTCGAGCCTCAGTTGCCCGTCGGGGTCGGGCCGTGGCCGGGGGGACCCGACGCGTGGCCCGACGATCCCCGCTACGACCGCGACCTACTCGCCGACGGTGATCGCCGCAACGTCGTCGACCGCTACCGCTACTGGACGATGGCCGCGATCGTGGCCGACCTCGATGAGCACCGGCATCCGTTTCACGTCGCCATCGAGAACTGGCAGCACGACATGAACATCGGCTCGATCGTCCGCAGCGCCAACGCGTTCGGCGCCGCGGAGGTGCACATCATCGGCAAGCGGCGGTGGAACCGTCGCGGCGCGATGGTGACCGACCGCTACCAGCACGTGCGGCACCACGAAGACGTCGCCGCGTTCACCGCCTGGGCCGCGGATGCCGAGATCCCCGTGATCGCCGTCGACAACGTCGACGGGTCGGTGCCGGTCGACCGCGCCGAGCTCCCTCAGCGGTGCGTCCTGCTGTTCGGCCAGGAGGGACCGGGGCTGTCCGCCGAGGCGGTCGCCGCGGCATCCGCCGTCGTCGAGATCACCCAGTACGGCTCGACCCGCTCGATCAACGCGAGCGCGGCGGCCGCGGTCGTGATGTACGAGTGGTGTCGCCGCTGGGCGTGACGCCCCGGCCGCTCACGCCCGGGCGGTGACCCACTCCGGCCGCCGCACGCGCCAGGCGAGCGTCGCGAGCCGCGCCAGCATGTAGACGCCGAAGAAGCAGACGGCGAGCCACATCAGGCCGATGGCCCCGGTCGGATGCACGAGCCACAGCACCGCGAGCGCGGGCAGGTATGGGACGAGGTTGAGGCCGCCGACGGCGGCGAGGTAGCGGACGTCGCCGGCTCCCATCAGCACGCCGTCGAGCACGAAGACCACGCCGCACACCGGCTGCGCGACCGCCAGCACGAGGAGAGCGGGCTGCACGAGAGCGGCGACCTCGGGCGACCCGGTGAACACGAGACCGATCACGCCGGAGAGCGCCGCGATCGCAGCGCCCACGATCACCCCGAACCACACCCCCCACGCGACGGTGCGGCCGAGCACACGACGGACGAACGACTCATCGCCGGCTCCGAGGCCCCGACCGATGAGCGCTTGGGCGGCGATCGCCAACGCATCGAGCGCGAAGGCGGCGGTCGAGAAGATCGTGAACGCGACCTGCCACCCGGCCAGCTCATCGGTGCCCAGCGCGGTCGCGGCGAACACGGTCGCGAGAAACGCCGCGCGCAACGACACGGTGCGCAGGAACAGCCAGCCCCCCGACGCGGCCGATCCGCGCAGACCGTCGCGCTGCGGACGCAGGGATGCCGAGTGGCGCTGCGCCAGCCGGCCGATCACGACCGCGTAGGCGCCGACCATGCCCCACTGTGCCGCGACGGTTCCGGCCGCCGAGCCGGCGATGCCCCACCCGAACCCGTAGATGAACAGTGCGTTCAGCGCCGCGTTGAGGGCGAAGCCGATTCCCGCGATCCACAGCGGCGTGACGGTGTCCTGCATGCCGCGCAGCAGGCCCGTCGCCGCGAACACGATGAGCATGGCGGGAAGGCCCCACATCGACAGCTGCAGGTAGATGAGCGCCTGGTGGGAGACATCGGGCGCCGCGCCGAACAGCGACACGAGCGCGGGTGTCGCCAGCGATCCGACGATCGCGAGCACGACGCCCAGACCGAGAGCCAGCCAGAGTCCGTCGACGCCGGCTCGCACCGCGTCGGCATGATCACCGGCGCCGAAGCGACGCGCCACCGCGGGTGTGGTCGAGTAGGCGAGGAAGACCATGAGTCCGACGATCGTCTGGAGCACGGCCGACGCGATCCCGAGGCCCGCGAGCGGCACCACTCCCAGATGGCCGACGAGAGCCGCGTCGACGATGAGGAACAAGGGCTCTGCGACCAGCGCACCCAGGGCCGGCACCGCCAGCCGGAGGATCTCACGGTTGAGGGTGGGCGCGGCCATGCGTCGAGCCTACGGGCGGGCGCCGACGCGGCGCGTCGGTCGGGGTGGGGCGTTTCGACTCGTCGCGATGCTCCTCGCTCAACGACCGGGGGGAGGGATGCCGCGCAACGATCGGGGGTGGGCGAACGGCGGGTGAACACGGATCGCGCGGACAGGACCGGCGCGTATCCTGTACGGCATGACCGCCCCCACCCTTCGCTCGGGTATCGAGCTGTCCGCGTTGAGCCCCGGCATCCGTCCTCAGGACGACCTGTTCCGTCACGTGAACGGCGCCTGGCTGGAACGTGCGGAGATCCCCGACGACAAGGCGCGTTGGGGCTCGTTCCACCTGATCGCCGAGCAGGCCGAGAAGGACGTGCGGGCCATCATCGAGGAGTCGACGACGGCGGAGCCGGGCACGGAGGCGCGCAAGATCGGCGACCTGTTCGCGAGCTTCATGGACACCGAGCGCATCGAGCGGCTCGGGGCCGAGCCCCTCGCGGCCCAGTTGGCCCGCGTGGACGCCATCGACTCCATCCCGGCGCTGCTGCGCACGGTCGGCGAGATGGAGCGGGAGGGCGTCGGCAGTATGATCGGCGTCTACATCGAGCCCGACCCGGGAGACCCCGAGCGCTACGTCGCGTTCTTCGTGCAGTCCGGTCTGTCGCTGCCGGATGAGAGCTACTACCGCCTCGACAACTTCGACAAGACCCGCATCGCCTTCCGTGAGTACGTGCAGACGGTCCTCGGTCTCGCAGGCGTGGGTGCGCAGGGCGAGGATGCCGGGCAGCAGGCCGACCGGGTGCTCGTGCTGGAGACCGAGCTGGCCACGCACCACTGGGACAACGTGCGCACGCGCGACGCCGTCGCCACCTACAACCTCATGACGTGGGACGACGTGCAGCAGCTGGTCGGCGTCGATCTTGCCCCCTGGCTGGATGCCGTCGCCCCCGGCCGCTCCGACGGCTTCGCCGAGATCAACGTGAACGAGCCCAGCTACTTCGAAGGGCTCGGCTCGCTGCTCGTCGAGGACCGCCTCGAGGACTGGAAGGCGTGGCTGCGGCTGCACATCGTGCGCGCCTCGGCGGCGTTCCTGTCGTCGGACTTCGTCGACGCGAACTTCGCGTTCTACGGCACCGAGCTCACGGGCGTTCCTGTCAACCGCGAGCGCTGGAAGCGCGGCGTCAGCTTCGTCGAGGCGGCGATGGGCGAGGCCGTGGGCAAGGTCTACGTCGAGCGCCACTTCCCGCCCGCAGCCAAAGAGGCGATGGACGAGCTCGTCGCGAACCTCATCGAGGCCTATCGGCGTTCCATCGAGACCCTCGAGTGGATGACCCCGGAGACCCGCGGCCGTGCCCTCGAGAAGCTCGACGCGTTCACGCCCAAGGTCGGCTACCCCGTGACGTGGAAGGACTACGCGGCGCTGGAAGTCGACGCCGCCGATCTGATCGGCAACGTCCGACGCACGAACGCGTGGGAACACGAACGGCAGATCGCGAAGCTCGGCGCCCCCATCGACCGCGACGAGTGGTACATGACCCCGCAGACGGTCAACGCCTACTACAACCCGCTGATGAACGAGATCGTGTTCCCGGCCGCGATCCTGCAGTACCCGTTCTTCGAGCTGGACCGGGATGCCGCGGCCAACTACGGCGGCATCGGCGCCGTGATCGGCCACGAGATCGGCCACGGCTTCGACGACCAGGGATCGGCCTTCGACGGCACCGGGGCCCTCCGCGACTGGTGGACGGATGACGACCGTGCCGCCTTCGAGCAGCGCACCGGCGCCCTCATCGCCCAGTACGACGCACTCGTGCCGCAGGGCCTCGCCGCCGAGCACCACGTCAACGGCGCTCTCACGATCGGCGAGAACATCGGAGACCTCGGCGGGCTCGGCATCGCGATCAAGGCCTACCGCCTCTCGCTCGGCGCCGACACGACCGACGAGGATGCCGATGGTCCTGTGATCGACGGCTACACCGGCATTCAGCGGCTGCTGCTCAGCTGGGCGCAGATCTGGCAGCAGAAGGGTCGCGAGGCCGAGACGATCCGCCTGCTGACGATCGACCCGCACTCGCCCAACGAGTTCCGCTGCAACCAGATCGTTCGCAACGTCGACGAGTTCTACCGTGCGTTCGACGTCACCGAGACCGACGCGCTGTGGCTCGACGCCGACCAGCGCGTCACCATCTGGTGACCACGGCGTCGCCGGGCCGGCGATCGTCGGCCCGGCGCCAGGGTCACGACGCCGGCGCCGGCGAGAACATCGAGGACGGAGCATCTCGCGTGGACAGTGCAGGTCGGGCATCGTCGACACGTCGAGGTGAGGTGCGCGCGCAGCTGCGCGGCGAAGCGCGCGGAGAGCGGGCGTCGACCCGGCGTTCGCCGCGACGCTCGCCCGGCCGTTCGCGTTCGTTCGCCACCGCGCTCGCCGCACTGGACGCCGTCGCCGCGGCAGGGGCGCAGGTGTCGGTGTGCGTCACGGATCTGGACTCGGGCGAGACGGTGCTCGCGGGTGACGCCCACCTCGTGCTGCCCGTCGCCGGCATCGGCGTCGTTCCGCTGCTGATCGAGGTCGCGGCGCAGATCGACGCGGGCACCCTCGATCCCCTGCAGATCATCGAACGCAGCTCGGTGGCGCCGGTCACCGTCGGGGGCCTCTGGCATCGGTTGGCGGCTCCCGCGCTTCCGGTGCGCGATCTGGCGGTGCTCGCCGCGGCGGCATCCGACGCCGCCGCCGCCAATGCGCTGCTGGAGCGCGTGGGGCTGGAGACCGTCCGCGCGCGGGTCGAGGAGATCGGTCTCGTGAAGACCGCGCTCATCGACGGTTTCCGAGACGAGCGCGGGCCCGACGACGCACCGCACGTCGGTCTCGCGTCGACGGGGGAGCTGGTCACGCTGTTCGCGGGGCTCGTCAACGCTCAGGTCGTCTCCCCGGCGGTGAGCGCGCAGGTGTCGGAGTGGCTCAGCCTCAACCAGGATCTGGCGCTCGTCGCGGCGAGCACCGCGCTGGACCCCTTCGCGCACGATGACGACCGCCACGGTCTGCTCTTCGTCAACAAGACCGGTCGCGGCGACGGCATCCGCGCCGAGGCCGGAGTGATCGCGGGCCCGCGCGCCGGTGCCGCCTACGCCCTCATCGTGTGCTTCGACGACCTGTCTGTGGCGCACCGGCTGCGCGCGCACGAGGCCTTCCGCGCCCTC
Source organism: Microbacterium sp. SCN 69-37 (assembly GCF_001724435.1). Classification (NCBI taxonomy): domain Bacteria; kingdom Bacillati; phylum Actinomycetota; class Actinomycetes; order Micrococcales; family Microbacteriaceae; genus Microbacterium; species Microbacterium sp. SCN 69-37. The sequence continues at coordinate 147,598 of NZ_MEEL01000016.1, read as the reverse complement.
GGGCTGGACCTCATGGAGTACGTGTACTGACGCCCGCTCGGCAGACGTCAGAAGACGATCGTGTGGTTGCCGTGACGGATGACGCGATCCTGCGCGTGCCACAGCACCGCGCGGGAGAGAACTTGACGCTCGACGTCGGCGCCGCGCCGGGCGAGCTCGGCGGATGACTCGGCATGGGTGACCCGCACGGTGTCCTGCTCGATGATGGGACCCTCGTCGAGGTCGCCCGTCACGTAGTGCGAGGTCGCGCCGATGAGCTTCACGCCGCGCTCCTTGGCCTTCTTGTAGGGCTCGGCGCCGATGAAGGCGGGCAGGAACGAGTGGTGGATGTTGATCACGGGCACGCCGAGGCGTTCGAGGAACTCGGGCGAGAGGATCTGCATGTAGCGCGCCAGCACGACGAAGTCGACGTTGCCGACGAGCAGCTTCAGGATCTCTTCCTCCGACGCCGATTTGTCGGGACCCGCGACCGAGGGCACATGGAAGAACGGCACGCCGAAGCTGCGGACGTCTTCGGCCGTCGTGGTGTGGTTCGAGATGACCATCGGGATGGTGACCGGCAGGTCGCCGCGCCGGTGGCGCCACAGCAGGTCGAGGAGGCAATGGTCCTGCTTCGACGCGAGGATCGCCATGCGCTTGGGCACCGACTGGTCGGTCAGCGACCACTCCAGCTCGAAGTCGGCGAGGGTGCGGGCGATGTCGATCTCGATCGCGGGGCGTTCGAGCGCGAAGTCGGGGCGGTGGAACACCACGCGCTGGAAGTACGCCCCGCCGCGGTGGTCGTCGGAGAACTGGTCGAACGCCACGATGTTGCCGCCGATGCGGGTGATCATCGCCGACACGGCGGCGACGATGCCGGGCTTGTCGCTGCCGTGCACGATGAGGCAGGCATGGTCGGCGGGAAGGTGGGGATCGTGCACGGGAGCCATGGATCGATTCTGCCGGATGGGCGCGCTTGTCCCGACCGGGTTCACAGGGATGCCCGTGCCGTCGCCGCTGGCGGCAGTCACGCGCGGCGGGCGCCCTCGCCGAGCGTCTCGAGCTTCGCCCAGGCGATGTCGGGGTGGATGCGGCCGCCGAGGCCGCAGTCCGTCGAGGCGATGACGCGGTCGGCGCCGACGATGTCGGTGAACCGGCGGATGCGCTGCGCGACCAGCTCGGGGTGCTCCACGACGTTCGTCGCGTGGCTGACGACGCCGGGCACCAGGACCAGGTCGTCGGGCACGGCGGCATCCGCCCAGGCGCCGAACTCGTGCTCGTGGCGCACGTTGCCGGCCTCGAACGAGATCGAGCCGACGTTCGCCTGCAGCACGACGGGGAGGATGTCCTTCAGTTCGATGTCGGTGGTGTGGGGGCCGTGCCACGACCCCCAGCACAGGTGCAGACGCACCTGCTCCTTGGGAAGCCCCGCGATGGCGTGGTTGATCGCGTCGATGCGGATCTTCGTGAACGCCTGATAGTCGGCGATCGAGGGCTCCGGGGAGATCTGGTCGAAGTTCTCGGCGAGCGAGGGGTCGTCGAGCTGCAGGATGAGACCCGCCTCGACGATCGCGCGGTACTCCTCGCGCAGCGCGTCGGCCCATGCGAAGATGTGCTCCTCGTCAGTGGCGTAGTAGTCGTTGCGCACGCGTGCCGCGGATCCGGGTGCGATCGCGGTGAGGAAGCCCTGTTCGCCCGGTCGCAGCGCCGCGGTGAGGTGGCGGATGTCGGAGGCCACGGCATCCTGACCCCGGTACGCGAGCGGTCCGGTGGTCGTGGGGAAGGCGGTCGCGGTGCGTCCGGCCTCCACGGCCTCGGCGTACACGACGGGGAACCGCTGGCGGTCGCGGCGATCGAGGAAGCTCGTCAGGCGGATCGCGCCGGGCTCCGAGCGCACCGGCGGCTCGTTGAAGGCGTTGATCTCGGTGAGCGACAGGCCGCTCACCCGCTGGAACGAGTACGACCACCAGGCACCGTAGTCGACGGCGTTCGACATGGCCTTGCCGAACTCGCCGTCGCCGACCAGGGTGACGCCAGCGGCCCGCTGGCGCTCGACGACGTCGGCGACGGCCTGGGCCGTGAGCGTCTCGAACTCGGGTGTCGACAGCAGCGTGAAGCCGTCGTCGGCCAGGCTGCGGGCGGCGTTCGCCTCGATGAGGGCGGCGGTGCGCGGCAGGCTGCCGGAGGTGGTGGTGGCGACGGACATGGTTCTCCTCCTGAGGACGATGGCCCGCGACGCGGGCGAGTGTCAGAAGGCTCTTGCAGCGGCGACGGTCACCGACTGCTCAAGGCGGAGGCTTCCGGTTTTCGAGCCGTCGTCAGGATACGGCGCGCCGGGCATGCGTGACGGCCGTGTGACGCCGGGTGAAACCGGGCGGCGCCCGCGCGCCGCTAGTGACCGTTCGGCAGCGCCGGGTGGTGCTCGGCGGCGGGGCGCAGCGGGATGAAGGCGGCGACCGTGAGTGCGATCACCGCCGCGACCAGTCCCAGCCAGAACGACACCTGGAAGGCGGCTGCCGTGGGAACGGTGCGTCCGTCCTGCACGCTCGACATGCTCGCGAGCACGGCGCCGACCACCGCCGCCGCCGAACTCGTCCCGAGTGAGCGGAAGAGGGCGTTCAGGCCGTTCGAGGCGCCCGTCTCGCTCTGGGGGACCGAGCGCATGATGAGCATGGGCATGGCCGCGTAGCCGAAGCCGATCCCCACGCCGATCAGGAGGTTCGCGATGAGGATGTGCCAGACGGCGGACGCGAGAAGGAGGCTGAAGCCGTACGCCGCGATGAGGGCGATCGCGCCCAGGATGAGCAGGCGGCGCGGGCCGACGGTGCTCGCGAGGCGTCCGGAGAACGGGGAGAGCACCATCATCACCAGGCCGGAGGGCATGATCACGAGGCTCGCCGCCAGCAGGGTGAGCCCGAACCCGGTCGGCGCGGGCAGCTCCAGCAGTTGCGGGTAGGAGACGTTGGACGAGAAGAGCGAGAAGCCCATCGCGACCGAGGCGATGTTGGTGAGCAGGACGGGGCGTCGGGCGGCGACCCGCAGGTCCAGCAGAGGCTCCGGGATGCGCAGCTCGTACCATCCCCACACGAGCAGCACCGCCACCCCGCCGACGCCGCAGCCGAGCGTCGCTGCCGACCCCCAGCCCCAGGCGTCGCCGCGCGAGATCGCCAGCAGGATGCCGAGAAGCCCCACCGCCAGCCCGAGCGCACCGACGTAGTCGAAGCGGCCCGCGGTGCGCAGGACGCTCACGGGGACGACGAGAAGGACGAGGACGAACACGACGGCGCCGAGGACCGCGGCCGTCCAGAACAGCGCGTGCCAGTCGGCGTTCTCCGTCACCAGCGCACTGATGGGAAGCCCGAGCGCGCCTCCGACGCCGAGAGTCGCACTGATGAGGGCGATGGCCGGGTCGACCCGGTCTTCGTGGAGCACATCGCGCAGGATGGATATCCCCAGGGGTATCACACCCGTCACCGCGCCCTGTAGGGCGCGGCCGACGATCAGCCAGATCAGTCCGGTCGACACGGCGGCGATCACCGACCCGACCACCAGCGTCGCCAACAGCACCAGGACGATGCGCCGCTTGCCGTACATGTCGCCCAGGCGTCCGGCGATGGGCGTGATGACGGCGGCCGCGAGCAGCGTCGCGGTGACCACCCATGCCGTGTCGTCCCGGTTCGCGTGCAGCAGATCGGGCAGGCGCGTCTGAATGGGAACGACGAGCGTGAACATGAATGACGACGCGAGCCCGGCCAGCGCCAGTACGGCGACGATCGCGCCCTGCGGCGGCATCCGGGTCAATCGTCGTCGGGCATCGTCATCAGCGGGCATCCTTTCAGGCTATCGGCCGCCTGATGCGGTGGCTCCGGCATAGGGTGACGGCATGGCGGACCTCGACAGCCGGACCCTCGACGGGTTTCGCATCCGGCCACTTCGCACGATGGAGCAGATCGCGGCGGCATCCGCCGTGCTCAGCGAGGTGTGGGGCGGTGACCGCACGGGCATGCCGCCGAACCTCCTGCGTGCGCTCGCGCACGTCGGCAATTACGCCGTCGGGCTCTATGCCGTGCCGACGGAGGGTGATCCCTCGGCGGAGCGCATGATCGGCGCGTCGGTCGGCTTCTTCGCCGCCCCCGACGACCGTTCGCTGCACTCGCACATCACCGGCATCGTCGGCGATCATCGCGGGCGGGGACTCGGACGGCTGCTGAAGCAGCACCAGCGCGAGTGGGCTCTGGCGCGCGGCGTCCACCGGATCACGTGGACGTTCGACCCGCTCGTCGCCCGCAACGCCTCCTTCAACCTTCGTGTGCTCGGCGCGCGGGTGGGGGAGTACTACGTGGATCACTACGGCGCGATGGACGACGGCGTGAACCGCGGTGACGAGAGCGACCGCATCTTCGCCGTCTGGGACCTGGATGCGCCCGCCGCCCCGCCGCCCGAGCGCGACATCGTCACCACCGTGGAGGTTCCCGCCGACATCGAACGGCTCCGCCGAGATGCCCCGGGCGAAGCGCTGGACTGGCGGTACCGCGTGCGGGAGGCGTTCCTCGGGCTCACCGAGGATGGCTTCGCGGTGGCCGGGTCCGACGAGCGCGGCTACCTCTTCGTTCGCTCCGGGGTGGCGTCGTGAGCGGGGGCGGCGCCGTTGCCGACGATTGGACTCCCCACCGTCGCGACGACGGCGAGCGGTTGGGGTGGATCCGCCCCGACGGCGACGCGTGGACGGCGATCGACGTGCTGGGGCGGGTGGTCGCGGCATCCGTCGAGTGGCTGGATGCCGAGGAGGCGCTCGAGCAGCGCGGCCTCGCTTTCCTTGCCGAGCCTTGGATGCTCGAGCGCGGCCAGGGCACGCCGGTGCGGGTCCGGCTCGTCGAGGTGACGCCGGCGCGGATCGTCGTGAAGGTCGACGACTACGGCGACATGAGCAGGCCGTACGAGGGCATCGTGCTGCCGTGGCCCCTGCCGCCGCAGCTGCGACCGCCCCGGCCGGGCGACCCGGACGGGTTCACCCTGTCGCGCTGAGGCCGCCCTTGCGGGAGACATTGTGCACAATTCAATTGTGTGCAATGCTTCCCTCATGCCCGCTCCCGCCACGCTCGACGAGTTCGTCTGCTTCGCGATGTACACCGCCTCGCATGCCACGACGCAGGCCTACCGCGAGCTGCTCAAGCCGTGGAAGCTGACGTATCCGCAGTACCTGGCGATGGTCGTTCTCGCCACGGGCGAGCGCACCGTCAGCGGCCTCGGCGAGGAGCTCGCACTGGACTCCGGCACCCTGTCGCCCCTGCTGCGGCGGCTCGAGGACCGCGGGCTGGTCTCGCGCCGGCGGGATGCCGCCGACGAGCGCGTGGTGCGGGTCGCTCTCACCGCCGCCGGTCGTGACGTGCACGCCGAGGTCGTCGCCGCGGCCGGCTGCCTCGTCCCGGCATTCGTCGACAGCGGCCGCAGCCTCGGCGACCTGCTCGACCAGCTCGCCGCCATCACCGCCAACATGCGCGCGCTCGCCGCCGACCGGCGCACGGCCGCCTGAGCGTCGGTCGACGCACGTCGCTGCGGCCCCTCCCACCTCCACGAAAGGAACACCCATGGAAACCCTCTACACCGCCGAAGCCCTCGCCACCGGTGGCGGCCGAAACGGACACGTCCGCACGACCGACGGCATCCTCGACTTCGACGTGCGCGTCCCCAAGGAGATGGGCGGTGCCGGTGAGGCGCCCAACCCCGAGCTGCTCTTCGCCGCCGGTTACGCGGCATGTTTCCACAGCGCGCTGCAGAGCGTCGCCCGCGCGCAGAAGGTGAGCATCGAGGGCTCGAGCGTCGGCTCCCGGGTCGGCATCGGCCCGAACGGCCAGGGGGGCTTCCAGCTGGCGGTCGAGCTCGAGGTCAACATCCCCGACGTCGACCTCGCCGTGGCTCAGCAGCTCGCTGACGCGGCGCACCAGGTGTGCCCGTACTCGAACGCCACGCGCGGCAACATCGAGGTCAACGTCACCGTCGTCGACGACTGATTTCGCGAACCTGCGTCATATCGCACGGCATCCGTCATCTCTTGAGTGAAGACCTTGAGAGGACGGATGCCGTGCGCATTTTCATCACCGCCATCACCGAAGCCCTGCTGCCGCGGCCACCGCGTCGCAGCACCTATGTCGCCCCGCGCTTCGCCCTGCTGCGAGCGCCCCGCTGAGCACGCCCGGCGGCTCGCGCCGTCCGGGTGCCCGCGGGGCGCGCGGCGTAGCCTGAGCGCATGCCGATCGCCCGCCCCGCCGCACCCGTGCGCCTCGACGCGATCGAGCTTCGCGTGCTCCATCTGCCGCTCGTCTCGCCGTTCACGACCTCCTTCGGCACCGAAACCGTGCGGGAGGTCATCGTGGTGCGCGTTCGCACCGCCGACGGCGACGGGTGGGGAGAGATCGTCACCCAGCAGTCCCCCCTCTACTCCAGCGAATACACGCAGGGCGCGTGGGATGTCGCCCAGCGCTTCCTCGCGCCCGCGCTTCTGGATGCCGCGGCGCACGCTCTCGCGCCCGAAGAGGTAGCGGGCGTGCTCGAGCCGTTCGTCGGGCACCGCATGGTGAAGGCCGGCCTGGAGCTCGCCGTCCTCGACGCCGCCCTCCGCGCGGAGGGCTGCGCGTTGCGGGAGTACCTCGGCGCCACGGTCGACCGCGTGCCGAGCGGGGTGTCGGTCGGCATCCAACGCGACCCGTCGGCCCTCGTCGACGCCGTCGCCGGCTACGTGGACCAGGGCTACGTGCGCATCAAGATCAAGATCAAGCCCGGGCGCGACGTCGCCGACACCGCCGCGGTGCGTGACGCGTTCGGGGCGATTCCCCTGCAGGTCGACGCGAACTCCGCCTACACGCTCGCGGACGCCGACACCCTCGCCGAGCTGGACCGCTTCGACCTCCTGCTGATCGAGCAGCCCCTGCAGGAGGACGACATCGTCGACCATGCCGCGCTCGCCGCGCGTCTTCGCACGCCCATCTGCCTCGACGAGTCGATCGTGTCGGCCAAGGCGGCGCGCGACGCGCTCGCCCTGCGCGCCGCCGCCATCATCAACATCAAGGCGGGCCGCGTCGGCGGCTACCTCGAGGCCGTGCGTGTGCACGATCTGTGTCGCGAGGCGGGGGTGCCTGTCTGGTGCGGAGGGATGCTGGAGACCGGCATCGGCCGCGCGGCCAACGCGGCGCTGGCCGCGCTCCCCGGATTCACGCTGCCCGGCGACGTCTCGGCATCCGACCGCTTCTACGCCCGCGACATCGTGCGCGAGCCGATCGTGTTGGAAGACGGGCACGTCCGCGTGCCGACCGCGCCCGGCATCGGCGTCGAGATCGATCCCGTCGCGCTCGAAGACGCGACCGTCGCTCGGGTCGAGCTGCGCCGCTGACCGGGCGGGAGGCTTGCCCGGTCGTTGAGCGACGAGCGCAGCGAGGAGTCGAAACGCGTCAGCTCTCGGTCGTGACCGGCGGCTCTTCGCGCAGCCCCTGGGCCATGCCGCGGCCGGTCGCCTGCCCCTGGATGACCTGCCGCAGGTCGATGCCGGTCGCCGCCTGGATCGCGTCGAAGCTGGCCCGCATGCTCGAGGCCGATTCGGCGGCCATGTGACTGGACGCCCCCTCGCCGCCGAGCACCGTGATCGAGCCGACCTTGTCGAAGCCGCGTGCGAACTCGGTCATCATCGGCACGAGGGCCTCGAGCGCGCGCTGGGCGAGCAGCGCCTCCTGGTTCTTCGACAGGGCCTCGGCTTCCGCCTCGATCGCCGACGCGCGGGCTTCTCCGACGAGGCGCACCGCGTCGGCCTCGGCCTGGGCGCGAAGCCGGGTGGCCTCCGCCTCCTGCGCTGCGATCTGCGCGCGCGCCTCGGCGGCCTTGACCTCGCCGTACGCGGCGGCGTCCGCCGCGCGCTGGCGCTCGTAGAGGGAGGCGTCGGCGACCTTCTTGATGTCGGCATCCAGTTGGGCCTGCTTGTTCTCGGCTCCCTGCAGCAGCACGGCCTGCTCACGCTCGGCACGCGCGAGCGCTTCGGCCTGCTCGGCCTCGGCGCGGGCGCGACCGACTTCGGCCGCCGCGGCGGCGGAGTTCTTGTCGAACGCGGTCTGCTCGACGAGGTTCGCCTCGTCGGTCGCGATCTGTCGGGCGCGAACCTCGCGGGCGGCGTTGATACGGGCGACCTCGGCCTCTCGGCGCACGCGCTCGACCTCGGTCGCGCCGAGGGCGTCGATGTAGCCGTTTTTGTCGGTGACGCCCTGGATCTGGAACGAGTCGAGGATGAGTCCCTGGGCGAGCAGGTCGCTCTTGATGCCCTCGGCGATCTGGTCGGACAGCTTCTGCCGATCCTTCATCAGCTGCTCGACGGTCAGGGTCGCGACGACGCCGCGCAGGGCGCCTTCGAGCTGCTCGGTCGTGAACTGCTCGATCGCGCCGTCCTGGGAGAGGAAGCGCTCCGCTGCGCGGCGGACGAACTCGGGGTCGGAGCCGATCTTGACCAGTGCGACGCCCGAGACGTTGACCGTCACACCGTTGGAGGCCTGTGCCGTCGGCTCCATCTTGATCTGGCGGGCGCGCAGCGAGATCATCTCGGCGCGCTGCGTGAGCGGGTTGACGAGGGCGCCGCCGCCGGTGATCACCGAGATGCGCGACGACTCGCCGCTGGCGTTCTTCTGGCTCTTGCCGACCACCACGAGCGCCTGGTCGGCCTTGGCGACCTTGTACCACGCGCGCACCATGATCAGCAGGAAAACCAGGAGGATGATCGCGGCGACGACGGCGATGCCGACGATCACCAGCGCGCCCCCAGCGGCAAGAATCTCCACGTTACGAACCCACTTCCTGTGTATTGCCGATGTCCTTCGACCGTATCGAACGATGCCGCCGGATGCCGAGGATTCGGCGGATCTCGGGATAACCCCCTCGGTGTGCCGGACACGCGCCCCCTACGCTGGTGGCATGACCACTCCGCCGTACCCGCAACCCGCCGTCCCCTCCGGCCCTCAGCCCATGAGTCCCTCGGATGAGAAGCTGTGGGCGACCCTGGTCCACGTCGGCGGCATCTTCTACTTCCTGCCGTCGCTGATCGGCTACCTCGTGCTGAAGGACCGCGGCCCGTTCGTGCGGGCGCACACGGCCGCCGCGCTGAACTTCCAGCTCACGATGCTGATCGCGTCCCTCGTCGGCACGGTGCTCTCCATCATCGGCATCGGGCTGCTCATCCTGCTCGCCGTGTACGTGGTGAACATCGTCTTCTCGATCATCGCCGCCGTGAAGGCGAACAAGGGGGAGTGGTACACCTACCCCCTTTCGATCTCGTTCGTCAGCTGACGGCGGTCTGCGCGCAGGCCCGCGGGCTCATGATCGTCGGCTTGATGGACGCGCCCCTGTGGCTGGGGATGACGGTCTTCTGCGTCGGCTTCGTCGGCTTGTCGTGCCTCCCGAGCCCGGGTTCGTCCCCGCCGACGCTCGGGAGATCAACGTACAGGCGCAGACGCTGCAGTCCTTCGAGGCGTTCGTCGGCGAGCGGCGCCAGCGGATCGAGGTGACCGATCTCGGCCTGCCGAGCATCCTGTGGACGGTCCTCTGGGTCGGCGCGCTGCTGAACGCGATCCTGCTGTCGCTCATCCAGGTGCGAAATCTCCGCATCCACCTCATCATGGCGGGGCTCATCGCCGTCTTCGTGGCGCTGCTGCTCTACGCCATCGCCGGATTCGACCGTCCCTACTCAGGGCCCATCTCCGTCACGCCGACGTACTACCAGTCGCTGCTGGACGGCCTGTTCCAGCGCGTTCCCTGACGGTCCTTACCACGCGCAGGGCTCCGCCGGCGAGGGCGGCCCCTGTCGCTCCCGGCGGGGCTATCGTTTTCCGAGTGACCTCGACCGACTCGCTCCCCGCCGGCACGTTCTCGATGAGGAGCCCGTATGGGCGAAGGGCCGCGGCACTGTCGGTCGCCGCCGCGGTGGGCGGGTTCCTGTTCGGCTTCGACTCCTCGGTCATCAACGGAGCGGTCTCCTCGATTGAGTCCACGTACACGAAGGACGCCCTGCTCACCGGGTTCGTCGTCGCCGTCGCCCTGCTCGGCTGCGCGCTCGGGGCGATCATCGCCGGAGCCCTCTCCGATCGCTGGGGCCGGCTGCGCGTCATGCTCCTCGGCTCCGCCATGTTCCTCGCGAGCTCGATCGGCTCGGCGCTGACCTTCAGCGTTCCCGACCTCATCGTCTGGCGCGTCCTGGGCGGCATCGGCATCGGCATCGCGTCGGTCGTCGCTCCCGCCTACATCGCCGAGGTCGCACCGCGTCAGGTGCGCGGCAGTCTCGCCTCTCTGCAGCAGCTCGCGATCACGATCGGCATCTTCACCGCATTGCTCAGCAACGCGGTGCTCGCCGGTGCCGCCGGCAGCGCCGACAACGTGCTGTGGTGGGGCCTCGAAGCGTGGCGGTGGATGTTCCTCATCGGCGTCGCGCCGGCCGCCGTCTACGGCATCCTGGCGCTGACGATGCCGGAGTCTCCGCGTTTCCTGCTCGCCAAGGGGCGCAACGACGAGGCGCGGGCGATCTTCGAGCGTCTCGTCCCGGCCGCCGACCTCGACATGACCATGAACGAGCTGATCAGCAGCATCGAGGATGACCGCAAGAACCGCAGCGCGTCCCTGCGCGGCACCGCGCTGGGCCTCCAGCCCGTCGTCTGGATCGGCATCCTGCTGTCGGCATTCCAGCAGCTCGTCGGCATCAACGTCATCTTCTACTACTCGACGACGCTGTGGCGTGCGGTCGGATTCGATGAGAGCAACTCGCTGCTCATCAGCGTCTTCACGTCCGTGACGAACGTGCTGGTGACCCTCGTCGCGATCTTCCTCGTGGACCGCGTGGGACGCAAGCCGATCCTGATGACCGGTTCGCTGGTGATGACCCTGTCGCTGGGCACGATGACGGTGGCCTTCGCGTTCGCGCAGACCGTGGACGGCGAGGTCACCCTGCCCGGTGCGTGGGGTCCGATCGCGCTCGTGGCCGCCAACCTGTTCGTCGTCGGGTTCGGCGCCTCGTGGGGCCCCATCGTGTGGGTGCTCCTCGGCGAGATCTTCCCCAGCCGCATCCGCGGCAAAGCGCTCGGGGTCGCGGCGAGCGCCCAGTGGATCGCGAACTTCCTCGTGTCGTGGACCTTCCCCCAGCTCTCGGCGTTCTCGCTCCCGTTCACCTACGGCATGTATGCGCTCTTCGCCGCGCTGTCGTTCGTCTTCGTGCTGTGGAAGATCCCCGAGACGAAGGGCATGGCGCTCGAGCAGAGTGAGACCCTCTTCGTTCGCAAGCCGAAGGCTGCCGCGCGGGCCCGCTAACTCCGCCCGTCCGCTCACCCGGTGACGGTGCGCAGCGTCCGCTCGGCGACCCCCACGCTCACCCGCTGCCCCCAGGAGAGAACCAGTCGGTCGTCCTCCATACCGTCGCCGAAGGCGACGAGCCGGTCGGACTCGACCCGAAGAGTGAGCTCGCCGTTGTCGAGCCTGCCCGCGAAAAGATCGGCACCGGTGCTCGGCGACGGCCACGCTTCGCGGACGAACCAGGCGAGCGCGCTCTCGGTGGGAGTCGGAAGGGGAAGCCGTGGCGCCTGGATGCGGGCGATCGAGGCGCACCACCCGGTCGACCCCGTCCCCGTGCTGACGATGACGCCCGACGACGACTGCCGTTCGCTGCGGCCGTCGACCTCCAGCGTGTAGCGGGCGGACTGGTGGCCGGGCTGGCCGATCATCACCTCGTTGAGAGCCGTGAGCGACTGACCGTCGTCGGTGCGCACCTGCACCATGACGCGTTCGCAGACGGCGGCCGTTCCCTCGGATGCCGCGACGGCGAGAGCCACGCCGGCCGACGGTGTGTGGGGCACGAGCACGCCGGGATTGACGCCGGGGAGGGGGTCGATGCCGATGACGGGTTGGACGCCGAGGTATTTGGCGGCATTGGCGACGAGCCCGTCCTGCCCGACGACGAGGACGACGTCGTCGGGCTCGAAGACGAAGCGCGACAGCTCGCTGCGCTCCACCATGGCCCGCCGCCAGTCCAGGGGAAGCCCGGCGGAGACCTCGGCGAGGGCGGCGCGGGTGCGCTCGTGCCGCTTCTCCACGGCGGCGAGGCTCTGGCCCCGCTGATCGAGGAAGAAGGCGACCTGGCCGCGGGTGCCGTGCCGGGCGAGCAGCTCGGTGAGCTCGCTCGCCCGGTGCACGATGACGGCTCGAGGGGTGGTCATCTCAGTGTCCCGTCGGTGTCGCGGTCTGCGCGGCGGCCCGGCCGCCGAGGCGTCCCACGAGGTCGGTGAGCAGGTCGGGCGTGACGGTCAGGTGGTCGATGCTGGGCAGGTTGCCCGCCAGCTCGCGCATCGCCAGGGCGGTCAGTACCTCGACGGGCACGTCGCGCAGTGCCGCCATTCGGGCCTGCTCGGCCGCGCCGGCCGCCTCGCCGAGCGCACGGTCGGCGTCGGCCCGGGCCTGTGCGTTCGTGCGGATGCGCTCGGCCTCGGCATCCACGGCGATCGCGGCAGCGGCGGCCGCCTGCTCCGCCTCGATGCGGGAGTTGCGTCCCCGCGCTTGGACGAGCTCCTCCTGCCGGCGCGCGAGCTCGACCTGGTTGGACAGCTCGTTCTCGCCGATCGCGGCCTCGCGCTCGACCGCGAGGGCGCGGCGGGCGAAGGTGGCCTTGTCGGCATCCTGCTGGATCGCTTCGCGGGCGGGGGTCTGCAGGGCACGCTCGACGTCGGGCTCGGCGCGCAGCAATGAGAACCGCACCCCGACGATGGCGATGCCGAGGTCGGTCAGGCGCGCGTCGGCGGCGAGCATGGCGGTCGCGGCGGCGCCGAGTTCGGCGAGGTCGGCGCGCAGCGCGTTGTCGAGGGTACGCGGCTGCAGCAGGTGCACGACGGCGGCGGTCGTCGCACCGTGCAGGGGAGCGGCGATCGCGTCGAGCGGCTGCTCCGTCCACGTGCCGGTCACCAGATCGATGGAGAAGTCGATGCGGCGGGCGGCGAGTTCGGGATCGGTGATCCGATACGTCGCCGTGACCGGCGCCGACAGCTGCTGCAGGTCGGCGGTGCGCAGGCTCACGACGACCGACAGCTCGCGGTCGTCGAGCGGCACCTCGCTGATCGCGGCATCCAGCGGGCGGAACCAGAACGCCTGGCCGGCGCCGGTGTGACGGATGCCGCCGCGGCGGAAGTGGGTGACGTGCATGGTCGGTGTCGTGCTCAGGTGGCGGACGAACGGGCGGTGGGTGATGGTGGCCATGATGTCCTCTTTCTCTCGTTAATGTCATTTTGACGATAACCCCTCGTGGTAGTTATCGTCAAGATGACGATTTGAGGTAGTCTGAGCGCGTGGACCCCTTCTCCTTCGCGGTCGCGGCCGACCTCGTCGTGCTGACCATCCGCGACCGCGCGCTCCATGTCCTCCTCGTAGAGCGCGGCATCGCGCCGGCGGCGGGGATGTGGGCGTTGCCGGGCGGGTTCGTGCTGTCCGACGAGGATGCCGAGACCGCCGCATACCGGGAGCTCGCCGAGGAGACCGGGGTGACCAGCGGCGTGCACCTCGAGCAGGTGCGCACGTACAGTGCGCCGGATCGCGATCCGCGCGGACGCGTCGTGACGGTCGCCTGGTTGGCCCTGGCGCCCGATCTGGGCGAACCTGCGGCGGGATCGGATGCCCGCTCTGCTCGCTGGTGGCCGGTCGCGGATGTCGAGGGCGGCGTGCTGCCGCTGGCGTTCGACCACGTCGCGATCTTCGCCGACGCCCTCGAGCGGGCGCGTGCGAAGCTCGAGTACTCCGCGCTCGCGATGGCTTTCTGTCCGCCCGAGTTCACGATCGCGCAGCTGCGCGCGGTCTACGAAGCGGTCTGGGGAGTGCCCGTCGACCCGCGCAACTTCCACCGCAAGATCACCGGAGCTCCCGGCTTCGTCGATCCCACCGGCGGCATGGCCCGCGACGGTGGGCGCCCCGCGCAGCTGTTCCGCCGCGGCCCCGTGGGCCAGCTGCAACCGCCGTTCACCCGTCCCGAGCGCTGAGCGGCCGGGCCGCCGCACGGCCCGTCAACAGATTCGGAGGATGTGAACGGATGCGGATGCCGGCGCGCGCGGCATCCGATTCTGTTGACCTGATCCGAATCCACGACGCGGAAGACGACGCGGCCGACGCCGCCCGCGCCGCGCGCCTCAGGCGTCGAGCGGGCGGCGCGCGACGAGCAGCATGTGCGTGTCGGGCCAGTCCAGCGGCTCGTCGTCGAGCCCAAGAAGGGATGCCGCGGGCGCGAACCGGTTCTCCACGAGCCAGTCGTTGCGCCAGGGCCTCGAGCGCTCGTCGATCTCGAGCCCCACCGATGCGACCAGCTCTCGCCAGTCGGCCCACGACAGGGCGCAGAACTGCTCGTGCATCTCCGACAGCCAGTTGCGGGTGTACGAGACGGTCTCGAGGAACTCCATGGCATCCGCCAGACGCAGCTCGATCGTCCGCTCGTCGCGCACCTCGTACTCCCACGCGGCGCCGCTGAGCGCGCGGAAATCGTGCGCGAACTGCGCGACCCGGCTGCCGACGGGCACGGCGTCGAGGGATGCCGCGACCTCGTCGTTGCATCCCGTCAGCTCGCGCGCGGGCGTCGTGACGTCACCGCCCCGCATCCGCAGCCGCACGATGCGATCGGGATCGGCCGGCCCGCAGACATCGGAGTTGATCCACACGCCACCGGGCACGGTATGGTCGGCGATCGCCGACGCGAAGGCCCGCAGCGACGGCATCCCCTCGCCGTAGGAGTAGATCTCGTGCGTCAGCGCGAAGCTGAGCGTCGTGGCGACGCTGCGATCCGGGAACAGGCGCCCGGCCAGGATGTTGCGCCGGTAGAAGAACGTGTTCGGGTTCGCGAACGCGCCCTCGGACTTCTTGTGCTCGCAGGCCGCGAACAGTTCGGGGGCGATCTCCACGCCGATCAGGTCAGACTCGGCCAGGGCCGGCTCCTGCGATGCCAGCTCGAGCATCGCCCCCGTCGCGCAACCCAAGTCGACGATGCGGCCGGGCACGATCCAGGGGCGCGCCTGGGCCCACTTGCGCTCCGCGGCATCCTCGAACGCGCGGCTATAGGTGCGGTAGTCGCGCGTCTGGGTGAGCCCGCCCTCGTCGCCGATGACGGGGTCGGCCGCGATCTCGCGCGCCTGCGCCGCCAGGCCGTAACGGTCGACGATGTCGAGGCTCGCCGGGTGCGCGTCTGCGCGCCAGCCATCCGAGCCGGCCATCAGATCGTCCAGCAGCTGCCAGGGCGTGCGCGGCGCGTCGGAATGGTCGCGCTCCATCGGCGCGATGCGATACCCCAGGCCGCGGTACATGTCGGCGACCTGCGGCGTCGAGGTGGCGATGATCGCCGTCTCGGGCGCGGGGATCACCCCTTGTGCGGTCGCATACCAGATCTCCTTGAGGGTGATCTCGGCGAACCGGGGCGTCGGCGCGATGTCCACGACGGGCACGACGATCGACGGCATCCGCTCGACGTGCGCGAGGATCTCGATCGCCGCCTCCCGCCGATGTCCCGGGAACGGGTTGCGCCGCGTCGCGGAGTGGTTCGCGCTCGTGACCGCCCAGACGACGACCGCGTCGGCGGCGACCGCGATCGGCTCGCCCGCCTCGTCGCGAGCGGCACCGGCGAGCAGTTCGCCGAGGTAAGTGGCCTGGAACCGCGTCAGCAGGTGGTGGCGCCCCGGGATGATGATGTGCTGGATCTCTGGCCGAGGTGCGCTCACCCGTCCCACGTTAGTCACGGGCCGGCCGGGAAGCCGCAGCGGCGGAAGACTAGACTCGACGGATGCCGGAACTGTCGGCATCCACACCCTTTTCGCATTCGCGACACGACCATTTGGAGCCACCTGTGGCCGAGCAGTCCCGCCTCGACAAAGTCATCGCCCTCGCCCGTCACCGGGGTTTCGTCTTCCAGGCCGGGGAGATCTACGGCGGATCGCGGTCGGCCTGGGACTACGGCCCCCTCGGCACGGAGCTGAAGGAGAACATCCGTTGCCAGTGGTGGCAGACGTTCGTGCGCGGACGCGCCGACATGGTCGGCCTCGACTCGAGCATCATCCTGCCCAAGCGCGTCTGGGAGGCCTCCGGCCACGTTGCGACCTTCACCGACCCCCTCGTCGAATGCCTGCACTGCCACAAGCGCTTCCGCGCCGACAACCTCATCGAGGACTTCGAGGCGCGCAAGGGCCGCCCGGCGGAGAACGGCCTCGCCGACATCCCCTGCCCCAATTGCGGCACCAAGGGCCAGTACACCGAGCCGAAGGCGTTCTCCGGTCTGGTGAAGACCTACCTCGGCGTCGTCGACGACGAGTCGGGCCTGTACTTCCTGCGCCCCGAGACGGCGCAGGGCATCTTCGTGAACTTCTCGAACGTGCTCACCGCCTCGCGCCGCAAGCCCCCGTTCGGTGTGGGCCAGGTCGGCAAGGCCTTCCGCAACGAGATCACCCCCGGCAACTTCATCTTCCGCACCCGCGAGTTCGAGCAGATGGAGATCGAGTACTTCACACCGCCCGCCGAGGCGCAGGAGTGGTTCGAGCACTGGGTGGAGGCGTGCTGGAACTGGTTCGTCGACCTGGGCGTCGACCCGGCGAACATGAAGCGGTTCGACGTTCCCGAGGAGGACCGCGCGCACTACTCCGCCGGCACGATCGACGTGGAGTACCGCTTCGGCTTCCCCGGCAAGGAGTGGGGCGAGCTGATGGGTGTCGCCAACCGCACCGACTACGACCTGAAGAGCCACTCCGACGCATCGGGACAGTCGCTCACCTTCTTCGACCAGGCCTCGGGTGAGAAGTACACGCCCTTCGTCATCGAGCCGTCTTTCGGCCTCACCCGCGCCATGATGGCCTTCCTCGTCGACGCATACCGCGAGGAGGAGGTGTCCAACGCCAAGGGCGGCACCGACACCCGTACGGTGCTGGCGCTGGACCCGCGCCTTGCGCCCGTCAAGGTGGCCGTGCTGCCACTGTCGCGCAACGAGCGCCTGTCGCCGCTGGCACGCGAGGTCGCCGACGATCTGCGGGCACAGGGGTGGAACGTCGACTTCGACGACGCCGGCGCCATCGGACGCCGCTACCGCCGTCAGGACGAGATCGGCACCCCGTTCTGCGTCACGATCGACTTCGACTCGCTCGATGACCACGCCGTGACCGTGCGCGACCGCGACACGATGGCGCAGGAGCGCATCGCGCTCGACGCGCTCGTGGGCTACCTCGGCTCGCGCCTGCGGGGCGCCTGAGCCTCGGCATCCGTCGATCCGGCGTCCGCGCCGCCGCCGCGTCGCCGCCGCTCCGGTCCGGTCCGCGAGACACCGGCACCGCACCGAGATGCGCGTTGTGCACCGGTGTTTCGGTGCGCCGCGCGTGTCTCGCGGCCAGGGGCACGCGGCCGAGCGCGAGAGAACGGCTACCGTGGAGGCATGGCATCCGGCGCATCCGAGTCCACCCTCAGTATCCGCGACCTCGACACGCTCGACGAGATCTTCGCCGCCCACCGGGTGATCGTGGAGATCTGGGGTGGGCGCGACCCCATGCCCGCGCCGCTCATGCGCGCGTTGCAGTACTCGGGCAACTACGTGGTCGGCCTGTACGACGGCGACCGCATCGTCGGGGCCTCCGTCGCGTTCTTCTCCCCGCCGGAGCAGCACGCCATGCACTCCCACGTCACGGGCGTGCTGCCGGAGTACCAGCGTCGCGGGTTCGGACGCCTGCTCAAGCAGCAGCAGCGCCAGTGGGCGATCGCCCGCGACATCGGGACCGTCACCTGGACCTTCGACCCGCTCGTGCGCCGCAACGCCCACTTCAACGCCAAGACGATCGGCGTGCGTTTCGTGGAGTACCTCGTCGACCAGTACGGCTCGGCCTACGACGGCGCCGAGCTCGACCAGAACGGCCAGGGTGTCGACAGCGACCGCCTGCTGGTCGCGTGGGCGCTCGCGTCGGCTCCGGTGCGTGAGCCGGATGCCGCGGATGTCGTCGCGACCGTCCAGATCCCCCAGGACATCGAGTCTCTGCGCCGCACCGATGCGGCCGAGGCGGCGGCGTGGCGTCTGCGCGTGCGCGAGGAGATGCTCTCGCACTACGGTCGCGGGCTCGTCATCGGCGGTTTCGACGACGAGCGCGGCTACCTGTTCGTGCAGGGCTGAGCCCGCGGGCTCGGGGCGTTTCGACTCGCTGCGCTCGCTCAACGACCGGGGGTGCCGCCGCGGTTCGACGCGCTGCAATCGCTCAACGACCGGGGCGTGCGCAACTCCCGGTCGTTGAGCGACGAGGGTAGCGAGGAGTCGAAACGCGCCTCGCCGGCCGTCAGCCCTTCGCCGCGGCCTTCGCTGCCTTCTTGAACTCGCGCACCTTGGCGAGCGACTCGGGTGAGACGATGTCGGCAACGGAGCGGAACGACCCGTCGTCGCCGTATGCGCCCGCGGCCTCGCGCCACCCGGCGCCGGTGAAGCCGTACTGCTTGCCGAGCAGGGCGAGGAAGATCTTGGCCTTCTGCTCGCCGAAGCCGGGGAGGGCCTTCAACCGCTTCAGCACGGTCGCACCGTCGGGGTCGCCCTCGGTCCACAGGGCCGCAGCATCCCCGCCCCAGTCCTCCTCGAGCGTGCGGCAAAGGGTCTGCACGCGACCGGCCATCGAACCGGGGTAGCGGTGCACCGCCGGCGACTGCTGGAAGGCGGCGACGAGGGCGTCGGGGTCGTAGCCGGCGATGGTCGCGGCATCCACGGCGCCGATGCGCTCCTGGATCTTCAACGGACCACTGAACGCCGTCTCCATGGCGACCTGCTGGTCGAGGAGCATGCCGATCAGCAGCGCCAGCGGGTTGTCGGTGAGCAGGGTGTCGGCGGCCGGGTCGTCGGTGATGTGCAGCGTCATCCTTCGAGTGTGTCACCCGCCCCGGCGATGGTGGTTGACTGGCACGTGTGAGTGGGCGCACGGCATCCTGGCGGGGACTGGTCGTGACCCTGCTGGTCGGGGTGCCGGTGCTCCTGGTCTGGCCGCAGGCCCTGGGCCTGCAGCGGATGCCGCTCGTCGCTCAGGCCGTCGACGGTGCCGACGTGGCTCGCGTCGCCGATCGACCACGTGCTGGTGGGATCGTCGTGGCGTGTGCTCGGTTTCCAGGTGATCACCGACATCCGCCCGGGCAGCGATCACCGCGCCGTCGTCGCGGTCCTGGGCCGTCGCTGAGCGCATCGCGGGCGCCGACGAGCGCGTGACAGCGCCGTGACAGCGGCATCCTGCTCGTGACAGCGGCGCGACAGTTCCCCGGGCGCACAGTGGATGCCATGACCACTTCCACCTCACCATCCACCCTCGCGGTGCGCGCGGAGGGCCTCGTGAAGGTCTTCGGCGACAACCGCGCTGTCGACGGCGTCGACCTGGCCGTCGAAGCCGGCACGGTCTACGGCGTGCTCGGACCCAATGGGGCTGGCAAGACCACCACCATCAACATGCTGGCGACGCTGATGCGGCCCGACGGCGGCCGCGCCGAGATCTTCGGCCACGACGTGATGCGCGAGTCGAACGTCGTGCGTCAGCTCATCGGCGTCACGGGGCAGTTCGCCTCGGTCGATGAGACGCTGTCGGCGACCGAGAACCTCATGATCTTCGGCCGGCTCCTGGGTCTGTCGCGCAGCGAAGCCAAAGCCAAGTCCGAGGACCTGCTCGAGCGCTTCTCGTTGACGGATGCCGCGCGGCGGCCGCTGAAGAAGTTCTCCGGCGGCATGCGGCGCCGGCTCGATCTCGCGGCATCCCTCCTGGCCCAGCCTCCGCTGATCTTCCTCGACGAGCCCACGACGGGCCTGGACCCGCGCACGCGCGGGCAGATGTGGGACACGATCCGCGAGCTCGTCGCGACCGGTTCCACCGTTGTGCTCACCACGCAGTACCTCGACGAGGCCGACCAGCTCGCCGACCGCATCGCCGTGATCGACCACGGCCGGGTGGTCGCCGAAGGCACGGCCGACGATCTGAAGGCCTCCGTGGGCACCTCGTCGCTGGTCCTGCGGGTGTCCGATCCCGCCGACGCCGATGACACCCTGCGCGCGATCGGCCAGGTGCTCGGGGTGCGCGGCACCCTCTCGCCCGAAGCGGCGCGCATCACCGCACCCATGACCGACCCCGACCGCGTCACCGACCTGCTCATCACGCTGCGCGAGGCCGGCATCCACCTCACCGAGATGAGCGTGCAGAAGCCGACGCTCGACGAGGTGTTCCTGACCATCACGGGTCGACCGGCGGATGCCGCGGCCACCGACTCCGCGTCCGGCGACGCCCCCACCGCCATCACGGAGGTTCGCGCATGACCACCATCGCCCCCACCACGCTGACACCCATCACTCCGGCATCCGAGCGCCGGCTCTCCAACCGCACGAGCCTGCGCCAGAGCGTCGAGAACACCCTGACCATGGCCTACCGCGGGTTGGTGAAGATCCGTCGCACGCCCGAGCAGCTCGTCGACGTGACGGTGCAGCCGATCATCTTCACGCTGATGTTCGCCTACATCTTCGGCGGCGCGATCGCCGGCAACGTCGAGAGCTACCTGCCGGCGCTGATCCCCGGCATCCTGGTTCAGACCGTCATCACCACCTCGGTCGTGACCGGCACGCAGCTGCGCGAAGACATGGACAAGGGCGTGTTCGATCGGTTCCGCTCGCTCCCGATCGCCCGGATCGCGCCGCTGTCGGGCGCGCTGCTGGCCGATACCCTCCGCTATGCGATCGCGACGACCATCACGTTCGTGGTCGGCTTCCTCATGGGCTACCACCCTGCCGGGGGCCTCGGCTCGGTCGTTGCGGCAGGACTGCTCGTCATCGCCTGCTCGTGGGCGATCAGCTGGATCTTCGCGTTCTTCGGCGTGATCGCCCGCACCGCCTCCAGCGTGCAGGGCATCTCGATGCTCATCCTCTTCCCGCTGACGTTCCTGTCGAACGCGTACGTCCCGATCGACTCTCTGCCGGCCCCGCTCGCGTGGTTCGCGAGCATCAACCCGATCTCGCACCTGGTCACCGCCGTGCGCGACCTCGCGAACTCCGGGGTCATCGCCGGCGACTTCTGGGCGTCGCTGCTGGGCGCCGCCGTCATCGTCGTCGTCTTCGCACCGCTCACGGTGCGCGCCTACATGCGAAAGGCCTGACGCCCGTCCAGACGTTCGACCAGTGCTCACCGCATCGCGCACGGGCAGGGCGATCGGGTCGCTGAGGTCGGCGCGCCCGCGCAGCCGGTCGGCTTCCGCGAGTGCCGCCGCCGCGTCGGGGAGGCGATCTGCCGCCAGGAACCATCGGGCGAAGGCGACCGCGACATCCGACATGATCGGCTGATCGCCCGTGCGGACGGCGACCGGTGCCGCGCGGCGCAGGGCGTCCGCGGCCGCTGCTGCGTCGCCGGTCAGCAGCAGCGCCAGGGCGCGCTTGCTCTCCTGCCACGCCGCGACCTGTGCAGGAAATCCCGCCAGCGCCTGCTGCTGTTCGAGGCTGCCCGCGCGCTCCAGCTCCCGCAGCGCCGCAGCCCCGTCGCCGCGCACCAGCTCGAGCGCGGCCGCCGTCGCGGCGGCCTGCGCGACGGCACGCTCCGAGCCGTCGGCCTGAGCGCGGGCGAGCATCTCATCGACGCGCTCGCGGGCTTCGGTGTCGCGACCGAGCCGGAGCAGCAGCGAGACCGAGAGCGCCTGTTGCTGCAGCAGATCGCTGACGGAGGTCAGACCCACGAGAGCCTGCGTCGACTCGTCGGCGATGCGCAGCGACTCTTCCAGTCGTCCCTGCAGCATGAGCCACTCCGACTGCATCTGGCTGGCCAGGGCCGTGCCCCACGCGTCGCCGAGCCGCCGGAACGCGTCCAGCGCGCGACCGCTCGCCTCGCCGAGCGTATCGATGTCGCCGTTGTTCTGCGCGGTGGCCGCGTTCATGACCGCCGCGAACGCCCGGCTCCATACGGGACCGTCCGAAAGCTCGCTCTCATCCAGCCGCAGGTACGTCGACCACGGTTCGTCTCCACGCCGCTCCTGGCGGGCCCGCAGAGCTCCGCGGAGGACGACGGGCAGGATTGCCGCCAGCTCCGAATCGTGATCCCGCGCCGCGTCGGCGATGCGCGCGACGCTCTGCGCGGACAGGTGCGCGGTCGTGGGGTCGAGCATGGTGCGCATGAGCATCGCCATGGCCGCCACCACGACGTCGGCTTCGCTGGCGAGAGCGTCCGCGGGGGCCGCGGTCGCGTTCAGCACGGACGTCAGCACGTCGAACCGCTCACGCAGCTGCCAGATCCACAGCTGCGCCCGTGCCAGGCGCACCTCCAGCTCGCCGCGGCCGGCGCAGAAGCGGGTCGCGGCGGCGAGGTTCTCCTCGTTGGCGTCGAACCAAGCGATCGCCGGGCGTGCCGTCGCCGTCCGCAGGGCGCGGTCCTGCGCGAGCGCGAGCTGCGCCATCACGGTCGCCTGAAGCTCGCGGGCGATCTCCAGCCGGCCCGATCGGTGGAGCGCGTCCAGTCCGTACTCGCGCACCGTCTCGAGCAGCCGGTAGCGGCCGCGTGAGCGTTGCACGAGCGAACGGTCGACCAGGTCGTCGATCGCCGTCTCGCGGAGGCCGAACGCTGCCGTGACCTCCCGGAGGTCGCCGGCGGAGATGCCGTCGGGAAAGACGGCCAAAGCGAGCAGTGCATCGCGTTCCGGTTCGTCGAGCAGGCTCCAGCTCCAGTCGATGACGGCGCGCAGCGTCTGATGACGCGGCTCCGCCGTGCGAGGTCCTCGGTCCAGGAGCGCGAATCGATCCGCGAGGCCATCCTCGATCTCGGCGATCGACAGCACCCGCGCCTTCGCTCCGGCCAGCTCGAGCGCTAGCGGCAGCCCGTCCAGGCGGCGTGCGATGCGGGCGACGGCCGCCCTCTCACCGGCGTCCGGCGCGTACCCGCGAGCGGCGCGGATGCGTGCGGACAGCAAGGTCACGGCATCCGCCTCCGGCAGCGAACCCACGTTGACGAACGCCTCGGCGGGGACCCCCAGCGGCTCACGGCTCGTGACCAGCAGCCGCAGGGCCGGCGCCACGCGCAGCGCCTCGGCCGCCACCTGGGCGGCATCGGCCACGACGTGCTCGGCGTTGTCGAGCACGAGCAGCAGAGGCCGGCCGGCGAGGGCGGCGAGGGCGCGCTCGCGGGAGCCCTGGGCCTGGCCGACGGTGCCGTCGGACAGGCGGACGCCCCGTCCGAGAGCGGTGGCGACGGCATCCCAGACTCCGCCGGCATCGGCCGGTGCCAGCTCGACGAACACCGCGGGCGAGTGACGGCGGGCGATCTCCAGCGCGAGGGTCGTCTTTCCCGCACCGCCCGGGCCGATCAGGGTGAGCAGCCGCTCATCGGTCAGCTGGGCCTCGGCGAGGGCGATCTCGTCGGCCCGTCCGATCAGCGGCGTCAGCGCCGCCGGAATGCGCTCGCCACCCACGGCGCCCGCCCCGACCGGCGCGTGGTCACCGCCGGCGAGACGCTCGGCGTGCGCCCGGTCTTCGAGCAGATCGCGCCGCGCCCAGTCGAAGTCATCCGGAACCCACGGGTCGGCCGTCCAGAGGCCGAGCGCATCGCGCGCCAGCGCAGCCGCCCGTGCCGGGTCGTCCGCGCGGCGAGCCGCCGCCACGAGATCCTGGAAGCGGGTCAGGTCGATCTCATCCCGGCCGAGCGTGAGGCGATAGCCGCCGGACACCGCCTCGATCGCCTCAGAGCCGAGGGCGCGGCGCAGTCGAGAGACGAGGGACTGCACGGCTGCGCGCGGATCATCCGGCGCATCGACGGGCCACAGGTCGTCCGACAGTGCGCGCACGGACACCGCCGCGCCGGCGTCGACCGCGAGACGGAACAGCAGGCTCTCCTGCCCCCGACCGCGCGCCGGGAGAGCCCCGGCATCCCACGCCGGTCCGCCGAAGTAGGTGAGCCGCACGGCTCCACTCTAGGTGCGAGGCGCCACGCCTCTTCCGGCGCATGTCCGTGGTCCGGTGAAAGGATGGGGGCGTGTCCGACAAGCCTGCAGCCGACCTCGCCGACCGTGCCCGCACCACCCGGGTCGTCGTTATCGGCGGGGGGATCGCGGGTCTGGTCGCCGCCTGGGAGTGCGCCCGCATCGGCATGCCCGTCACGCTCCTCGAACAGGCGCCGCGGCTCGGCGGCTGGATCGAGACGGATGAGCTGGACGGCATCACCGTCGATCTGGCTCCCGAAGCCTTCTCGCTCTCGGCGCCCGCGCTCGCCGGGCTCCTCGATGAGCTGGGACTGCGCGCCGAGGTCGAACCGGCGCGCGACGGCTCGGTGGGTGTGGCGCTGGCCACTCCCGGCGGCCCCCGCGTGGTCACGCTGCCACCGAACCGCGCCGGGATCCCGGCCAACGTCTGGGCCGAGCCCGTGCGCCGGCTCATCGGCGGGCGCGGAGTCTGGCGCGCCTACCTCGATCGCCTGCGGCCGCCGCTGACCATCGGTCGCGAGCGGAGCCTGGGCGCGCTCGTGCGCTCGCGCATGGGAGCGCACGTCCGCGACCGGCTGGTCGCTCCGCTCACGCTGGGCACGTGGGCTGTCGACCCCGACAGGATCGATGTGGACCTGGCCGTCCCCGGCCTGAGCGCCGCGTTGACCCGCGCGGGATCGCTCGCCGGTGCCGTCGGCCAACTGCTGCCGGACGACGATGCCGAGGCGAGACGCCCGCGGCGAGCACGGCTCCGCGGGGGGCTCACGCAGCTCGTCACCGCCCTCACCGAGCGGCTGCTGCTGCTTGACGCCGACCTGCGCGTGAACGTCCGGGCGGACAGCCTGACGCAGACGCCGGACGGCTGGCTCGTCCATCTCGCGCCCGCCGACCCCGCTGAGCCAACAGGCCCGGCTGAGCCGACCGACCCGGCTGCCGCGGGAGAACCCGCCCAGCCGCTGCCCGCGGATATCGTGGTGCTGGCCGCCGGCGCGGCGACCTCCGCCGCGCTCGTGCGCGATCACGGCATCGTCCTCGAGGCTGCGCCCCTGCCCGTGCGCGACGTCGTGACCCTCGTGATGGATGCCGGGACCGCCGCCTTCGACGCTCCCGCGACGATCTATCCCGTGCCGGGGGCGATGGCGGCGGCATCCGTCATCGACGTCGGCTCCGCGTGGGCGGGCGTGCGTGCCGACGCCGGGCCCGGTCGGCGGGTGCTTCGGCTGACCTTCGATGCGGCACCGGCGGACGATGCCACGGACCTCATCGCACGCGCTGCCGCCGACGCTGCGCAGTTGTGGCCCGGAATCGGAGGCGTTCGCGCGGCCGCGCAACGGCGTGCGACGCTCGCACCGCCGGCATCCGTCCTCGGTCACGCCCCGCGCACCGCCGCGACCCGTGCGGCGATCGGTCGCCGGCACGGTCTCATCGCGGTCGGCGAGGACCTCGCCGGCGGGGGCGTATCCGCCATCGTCGCCGACACCCTCGCCGAGGTGGAACGCGTCCGTCACGAGGTGCTGTGGGGCTCCTTCTAGCACACGGCCCTCTTCAGGGACAGCCCCGTGACCGGAGGATGCCGGAATCGGAATATTGCGACTACCCTGGAGTCACGAAGCACTCCCGGCACGGACGTGAGGAGACGCCATGAAGGGCAAGATCGGAATCGTCGTGGGACTCGCCGCGGGTTACGTGCTCGGGTCGCGCGCCGGCCGCGAGCGCTACGAGCAGATCAAGGCGGGAT
Organism: Microbacterium sp. SCN 69-37; assembly: GCF_001724435.1. NCBI lineage: Bacteria > Bacillati > Actinomycetota > Actinomycetes > Micrococcales > Microbacteriaceae > Microbacterium > Microbacterium sp. SCN 69-37. The sequence continues at coordinate 121,926 of NZ_MEEL01000016.1, read as the reverse complement.
ACCTCAAGATCTGGAACACCGCCCCGGTGCAGAAGCAGGTCGCCGCCGTCAAGGACCTCGGCAAGAGCGCCGCCCTCGCTCTGCCGAGCGCCCTGTGGGACGGAGCGGTCAAGGTCACCCGTGCGGCGAGCCGCAACGGCACTCCGGGGCAGAAGCTCGACTCCGCGATCCGCGCGGGCCGGGCCTCGGCCGACGAGGTCACCCGCGGAGCGGAGAAGACGGCCGCAGAAGTGAAGAAGGCCGCCGACAAGGCCGTCGCGGACGCGAAGGCCGCGGCCAAGAAGGCAGCGGACGACTGACATGGCGACGCCTCGGGGATTCCGTGACCGCGCCGATGACAGCCTGCTGACTCTCGTCGGCGAGGTGCCGGAGCTCGTCCGCAACCTGGTGGTCGCCGAGATCGACTCGGCCAAGACGTGGGCCAAGAAGGCGGGCAAGGATGCCGGCATGGGCGGTGTCTGGTTCATCGTCGCTCTGTTCTTCCTCTTCTGGTCGCTGCCGGCGTTGGCCGCTTTCGCCATCATCGGCCTGTCGTCGTGGATGCCGGCGTGGCTCGCCAGCCTCATCGTCGTCGTCATCGCGCTCGTCGGAGCCGCCGTGTTCGCGTGGCTGGGGCTCCTGCGTTTCAAGCATCTGAGTCGTTCGACCAACCCCGTCGACGCCGTGAAGGTCGACGCGCGCATCGTGAAGGACGTGGCCGATGAGTTCTGACCAGCTGATTCCGCGCACCGCCGTCGCCCTCGGCATCACCGATCCGGTGGAGAGCGCCCGTGCGGAGCTGAAGGCCGCCCTGGCGGCGATCGAGGTCAAGGCGAACGTGCCCAAGCGGGTCGCGCAGGCCACCGATCGCGGGGTCGCCGACGCGCGTCGCTTCGCGCGGCGCAATCCCACGCAGGCCTCGCTCGCCGTGCTCGGTGCGGCTGCCCTCGTGGGACTGGCCGTCTGGGGAATCGTCCGCGCCTACACGCGCTGAGTCCCCCGTGGGGCGCGCCCGCGCGCGTTCTGACCCGCGCCGCGGGCGCTGTCAACCCCGTGTTCGAGCTATGCGTCGCCCGGGGTATGCTCGTGTCTCAGGCAGCGGCAATGGTGCGCAAGCTGCCGGCAACGACGACCCGAGCCGCGCAGCCATCGCGTTCGCGCGTGCACGAGCGCCGTTGCCGGATGCGCGAAACCGTGCGTCCCGACTGAGCATCACGAAAGTCGAGCATGATTCCTGATCCGCACGCCGCCAAGCCCCTCAAGGGGTGGCGTGTGCTCGTTCCGCGCGGGGGGCCCTGGGGTGACTCCGTGGCGGCGACGCTGCGGGCGCAGGGTGCTGTGCCGGTCATCGCTCCCCTCATCAACTTCGCGCCCTCGACCGATCAGGCAACGCTCGAGCAGGCGCTCGCCGATCTCGCCGCCGGCGCCTTCGACTGGGTGACCCTCACCAGCGCCACCACGGTCGACGTCCTCTACGCCTACCGCGCCGTCATCCCCGCTTCCACTCGCGTCGCCGCGGTGGGCGAGACGACGGCCGCGGCGCTCGCCGCGGTCGGCTATCGCGTCGACCTCGTCCCCGACGAGGACAACTCGGCGGCCGGGATGGCCTCGCAGCTGATCGAGCTCGAGCCCGCGCCGCGGCGCATCCTGACGCTGCGCAGCGAGATCGCCAAGCCGGTGCTCACGCGCCGCCTCACCGAGGCGGGGCACGACGTGCGCAGCGTGGTCGCCTACCGCACGGTGGGTGTGCCGGTCACCGAGCGGATCGCCCACGACGTCGCGAGCGGCCGTATCAACGCGATCCTCGTCACCAGCGGCTCGGTCGCCGAACAGGTACGGCTGCAGTTCCCGGAGATCCCCGACGCCACCGTGATCGCCGCCATCGGACCGCGCACCGCGAAGGACGCCCGCAAGGTGGGTCTCGGTGTGAGCGCGGTGGCGCGGGAGCAGACCGTCGAGGGGCTCATCACCGCGGTGTCGAACTTCCCCCTGCCGCACGCCAAGGACGAGTTCCACCTCTGACGCGCGGTCCGCGCGCGGACCTCAGCCGAGGATCTGCGCGAGGAAGCGCGCCTGCTCCTCCCATTGGAAGGCCTGACCGCCTTCGTGCTCGTTGAAGTCGTAGACGCGGATCTGCTTGTCACCGCGGTCGATGTGGTTGTAGGCGGCGTAAACGGTCGAGGGAGGGCACACCGGGTCGAGCAGGCCGACGGAGAACAGCGCGGGCGCACTCAGGCGGCGAGCGAAGTTGACGCCGTCGAAATAGGAGAGCGTGTCGAGCACCCGCTGCGTGGCGCCCCGGTGCACCGACAGGTAGCGCACCACCTCGTGGTACGGCTCGCGGTCGGTCATCCCGATCGCGCGCTCGAAATGGCAGAGGAACGGCACGTCGGGCATGACCGCGACGAGGTCCTCGCTCAGCGCTGCCGCGGCCAACGTGATGCCGCCGCCCTGGCTGCCGCCGGTGACGGCGATGCGCGCCGCATCCACCCGGGGAAGGGTGCGGGCGGCGTCGATGAGGCGCACCGCATCGGTGAACACGCGGCGGTAGTAGTAGTCCTCGGGCGATTCGATGCCGCGGGTCATGTAACCGTTGGTCGAGGGTCCCGTGCCGTGCGGATCCGGTGTCGCGCCCGGAGCGCCCCAGGTGGATCCCTGCCCACGCGTGTCCATGAACAGATGCGCGTAGCCGGCCGAGGCCCAGCCGAGCCGCTCGGTCGGAAGCCCGCGACCTCCGCCGTACCCGTTGAACTCGATGACCGTCGGCAGTGCCGCGGCGTCGTCGGAGTATCGGGGCGTGTGCAGCCACGCCTTCACGGGTTCGCCGGCGAACCCCGGGAACGTCACGTCGAACACGTCGATGGTGCTCAGCACGGTCTCCACCGGCTCGACGACGATCTCACCGCCGACGGCGCGCGACTGCGCGATCGTCCGCGCCCAGAACTCGTCGAAGTCGGCCGGCTCGCGCACCGCGGGACGGAACGCTTCGAGGGCGGGGAGGTCGAGATCGAATCGTGGCATCGGGGACTCCGTGTCGGGTGACGCCGGCGCATCGCGGCCGACGTTCCACGATATCGCCCGCGCCGAGACCGGATCGTTGCGGGGCTGTGAGCATCCGCACATGGTCGCGCTGGCAGACTGAAGTCATGGTGACCCTGCTGCTCGATTCGACGCAGCTCGAGGTCGTGCTGTCGGGCGTCGAACGCGCCCTGTCGCGGCGATCGGAGAGCGTGCGCGTCGACAGGTCTCACATCCTCCGGGTGCAGCTGACCGACGACGCCTGGACCTGGCTGCGCGGAGTGCCCAGCCCCGGCACGCAGGTGCGCGGCACCGTCGCGATGGGAACCTGGCGTTCCGCGAGCGGCAACGACTTCGTGCTGGTGCGCCGACGTCGCCGGGCGGTGGTCGTCGATCTCTCCGAGGATGCCGAGTTCGAGCGTCTCGTGCTGACGACTCGTCACGGCGTCGCCCTCGTCCAGGCGTTGCGGCTCGACGGCGACGACGCGTCGGACGTCGTCGAACTCGCCGACTCCTGACGGCCGATCAGGCCACGTCGCGGCGCCAGCTCGTCAGGTAGCCGAGACCGAGGAACACGGCGGCGTACGCCAGCAGCACCACGCCGCCGCCCCACCATGCGAGGGGTGCGGCCCCGCCTGCCCCCATCGTCGCGTAGATGCTGGAGCCGACGAGGGCGTCCGATGCCGCGCCGGGCAGGTAGGCGGTCACCCCCGACACGCCGTCGACCAGCGTCGCCACGGTGCGCGCGATGGGCTCGAGAAACTGTGTGAACGCCAGCACGCCGACGACGGCGGCGACCTGATTGCGCACCAGCGTGCCCACGCCGACGCCGATCAGCGTCCACAGGACGAAGCTCGCCACGATGCGCCCGATCATCGCCCAGGTGTCGGTCTCGCCCAGCCGCGTGTCGATTCCGAACGCCGCGAGCGCCGCCGCGCCGATCCCAACCGCCGCGACGAGCGCGACGGCGGCGTACAGCACGCCCATGACGACTCCGGCGGCCAGCTTGCCGCCGAGGGCGACCCCGCGTCGCGGCGTGGCCAGGAGAGTCGGCGTCAGCGTCTTGTGCCGGAACTCGTTCGTCACGAGCAGCGTGCCGATGAGCAGCGGGAAGACGTAGCCGACCGAGGTGGCGAGGCTGTAGATGAGCGGAGGTAGGCTCGTCGGCGACACCCCGGCACCGCTCGTCGTGCCGCCGGGCAGCGTGCCGCTTGCGACCGCGCCGAACACGGCGGACAGGCCGCCGGCGGTCACGCCGACATAGGCGAGCAGCACGACGGCGAGAACCCACCACATCGCCGTGGTGAACTGCTTCGTGAGTTCCGAACGGGACGCGTTGACGAGGCTCATCGCGGGTCTCCTTCCTCGGCGGCGACCGTGTCGCTGGGGTCGTCCTCGACCGCGTGGATGTACTCGGCGTCCTCGACGCCCGGCTCCGCGTCCTCCGGCGCGGTCGCGGCGGGAACGGCAGCGGCCGTGAGCGGCGGCGTGAGCGGGTCCGGAGCCGGTGCCGCCGGAGCCGCCGGCGTCGGCGCCTGCACCCGTGTGCCGTTCACCAGTTCGAGGAACACCTCCTCCAGCACCGGACCGCGCCGCTGCAGGTGCGACAGGGCGACTCCGGCCGCCGCAGCGATGGCACCGAGATGGGCCGGCTCGGCGCCGCGCACGGAGAAGCCCGAGCGCAGGGGCGTGTACGCGATGCCCGCGGCATCCAGAGCATTCGCCAGCGCCGTGCGGTCGGGGGCATCGATGACCGTCGCCACGTCGTCCGCGCCGACCAGGTCGCCGATATCGCCCTCGAACACGAGCCGGCCGCGGGAGATGACCAGCAGCGCCGACACCGTCTGCTGCACCTCGGCGAGCATGTGCGAGGACACCAGCACCGTTCGTCCCTCGCCGGCCAGCTGGCCGAGGAAGCCGCGCAGCCACTTGATCCCCTCGGGGTCCAGACCGTTCGCGGGCTCATCGAGCACCAGCACGCCGGGATCTCCAAGCAGCGTGTAGGCCAGGCTGAGGCGCTGTCGCATGCCGAGCGAGAAACCGCCCACCTTGCGACCGGCGGCGTCGGCGAGCCCCACGAGGCCCAAGACCTCGTCCACTCGTCCGCGCGGGAGCCCGGCGGCCTGCACGGCGACGGTGAGGTGGCCGGCGGCGGTGCGACCCGGATGGAAGCTGGAGGCCTCGAGCGCGGCGCCCACCGTCTGCAGGGGGTGCCGCAGCTCCGAGTACCGCCGGCCGCCGATGGTGGCGCTGCCCGAGGTGGCGCGCACGAGCGCGAGCAGGATGCGCAACGACGTGGTCTTGCCCGCGCCGTTGGGGCCGAGAAATCCCGTCACGCGGCCGGGCTCGACGCGGGCGGTGAAGTCGTCCACCGCGCGCACCGCACCGAACGTCTTCGTGACCCCACGGAACTCGAGGAGGTGTCCTTCGGGCATCGTCATCCTCTCGTCATCGCCGACCATCGTCGGCCGTTGCCTCCATCCTGCCCGATCGGCCCGCGCCGGCCGGGTGCCCGCGCGGGAGGCGCCGAGACCGACGGCGCGGGTAACGTTGCGAGCGTGAGCGATGCCGCCGAACCCACCGTGCTGGTCCGCACCGTCCGGGGAGTGGGCCACCTGACCCTCAACCGTCCGCGCGCCATCAACGCGCTCGACCTGGACATGATCCAGACGATCTCCGCCGCCCTGGACCGCTGGGAGCACGACGCCGACATCGAGGTGGTGCTGCTGGACGGTGCGGGCGAGCGGGGCCTGTGCGCCGGGGGAGACGTGCGGGGCCTTCGCGAGTGGATCGTCGCCGGCCGGGTCGACGAGACCGCGCACTTCTTCCGCGCCGAGTACGCCCTGAATCTGCGTATCGCCACGTATCCGAAGCCGATCGTCGTCGTCGCCGACGGTGTGACGATGGGTGGTGGCATCGGGCTGGCCGGCCACGCGGCGGTCCGTGTCGTCACGGAACGCTCGCGCCTGGCCATGCCCGAGACACGGATCGGTTTCACGCCGGATGTGGGTGGCTCGTGGCTGCTGGCGCATGCGCCCGGACGGCTCGGCGAGTACCTCGCGCTGACCGGCGAGGCGATGGATGCCGCGGACGCCCTCGCTGCCGGCTTCGCCGATGCGCTGGTGCCGAGCGAGCGGATCGGAGACCTCCGCGGCGCGCTCGCCGATCGTGCCGATCCGGCGACCCCGGCCGAGATCGTGCTGCTGTTCGACGAGACGCCGGGGCCGTCGCGGCTCGTCGCGGCCCGTTCGTGGATCGACGATGCCTTCGCCGCCGACACCGTCGCCGAGATCATCGCGCGGCTGCGTGAGCGGCCCGAGCCGGATGCCGTCGCCACCGCCGAGACGCTCGCGGCGCTCGCGCCCACCGCGTTGACCGTCACGCTGGCCGCCGTCCGTGCCGCCCGGCGGTTGCCGGATCTTCGCGCCGCGCTCGCGCAGGAGTACGGGCTCGTGCTGTGGTTCGCCCAGACCCAGCCCGACCTGCCCGAGGGCATTCGCGCGCAGCTGGTCGACAAGGACCGCGACCCGCACTGGCATCCGGCCGCGTTCGACGACCTCGAGGACGGGCTGGCAGAGCGGGCGCTCGCGTGGGAGCCGCCGCTGGCGCTGTGGGAACCGTGATGAGCCGGACCCGATCTTCGCGCAGATGGTCGATCGGCGTCGCGATCGACCAGTTCTTCTTCGTCTTCGCGGGGCTGGCGGCCATCTGGCTCGCCTATCTGGGGTTCACCGAGAGCTTGACGGTCGGGTGGTGGGGCATCCTCGGCTTCCTGCTGTTCTGGCTGCTGCTGGCCTACCTCGTGCTGCCCCGACTGCACCGGATCCTGACGACGATCTACGTGCCCGACTACTTCATCGGTCGCGCCCGTACGAGCGACGGGCTTCTCGGCGACCCTGTGAACCTCGCCTTCCTGGGAGACGGCGAGCAGATCGAGCGGGTGATGCGGGCCTCGGGGTGGACCAAGGCCGATCCCGTCACCTTCGCGTCGTCCTGGCGCATCGTCACCTCGACCCTGCGTCGCCGCAGCTACCACGAAGCCCCGGTGAGCCCCCTGTTCCTCTTCGGTCGTCAGCAGGACTTCGCCTATCAGCAAGAGGTCGACGGCAACCCGGCGCAGCGCCACCACGTGCGCTTCTGGAAATGTCCGGACGGGTGGCTGCTGCCGGGAGGCCGCCGCGTCGACTGGCTGGCGGCGGGCACGTTCGACACCTCGGTCGGGCTGTCGCTGTTCACCCTGCAGGTCACCCACCGCATCGACGCCGACACCGACGTCGAGCGCGATCACATCGTCTCCACTCTCCGAACCGGCGAGCCGGCCGTGCGGGTGGACGTGATCGCGGACTTCTCCACGGGCTACCACGCCCGCAACGGCGGCGGCGACAGCATCCGCACCGACGGTGACCTGCCCGTGGTCGACGTGCGCGGGGTGCACGTCTCCGAGGAGGCCGTGGCATGAGCGGGGAGCGGAACGTGCGGCCCGAACGGCGACCGTCGTATGAACCGGTGACCCGGCTCCTGCAGCCGATCGCCCACGACCCGGCGATGCCGCGGCCGTCCACGACGGTGACCGGCGCCGCCCTGGTGCTGCTGAGCGCGCTGGTCGGGATCGGCTCGATGGTCGAGGTGGCGGTGAACTGGAAGAGCTATGCGAGCGCGGTCGTGCTCGACCTCGACGGCATCGATGCCACCCCCGATCTGGCTGACGCCTCACTCGCCGTCCTGCTCGTCGTCCTCGGCGCCGCCGTGGTGATACAGCTCGTGTGCGTGATCCTTCTGTTCTTCGGCAGCAACCTCGCACGCGTCGCGGTGATGACCGTCGCCACCCTGTCCATCGCCAGCGCCTTCGCGAGCTGGTGGGCGCGCGATCAGGAGATCACGCTGTTCACGACCCTGCCCGCCCTGGCACTCGACATCCTCGTGCTGCTCGCCCTGTCCAGTCGCAGCGCCGCGGCGTACGCCCGTCGCACCGAGAAGCGCTGAGAGGTCCCGTGTTCGACAGTCCCCTATCCGCGTCCGCCTACGAGGTGCTCGGGGTCGCCGCGGATGCCGCCGACGACGAGCTCCGCAAGGCGTATCGCCTGCGGCTGCGTCAGACCCACCCCGACACCGGCGGCGATGCCGCGCTCTTCGTCCACGTGCAGCGCGCGTGGGAGCTCGTCGGCACGCCGGATGCCCGGAGCGCCTACGATCGCGGTCACGGTTTCGGCGCCTCGGCGCCGGCATACGGTCCGGACGGCGCCGACGGTGACGGCAGCGGCGCCGGCACGAGCTGGCGTCCGCCGTCGCGACCGGCCGACACGCGCCCGCGGGCGCGTTCGTTCGGTCAGCCCGGGGGCTGGCGCCGCGAGCGCTACCTCGATCTCATCCGCGAGTGGGCGGGGCGCGGCACCGAGCTGCCCGACCCCTACGACCCGGCGCTGGTGCGCGCGGCCCCGCGCGAGCTGAAGCGGATGCTCGCGGATGCCCTCGCCGAAGAGGCCAGCGCGCGTGTCATCGGCGACCTGGGAATGGGGTACACGGTGTGGCACGACGTCGCCGTCGACCCGCGTGATCCGTCGCTGAAGGTCGATCACATCGTGCTGGGACCCAGCGGCCTCTACGCTCTGCTCAGCGAGGATCTCGGTGGTCCGGTGCGGCTGCGCCGCGGTGAGCTGATCGGTGACGGTGTCGAGGGTTCTCCGATCGCCGACCTGGTCGCGGGGGCGCGCGTGCTGGCGCGCGCAGCGCGCGTCCGTTTCAGCGGCGCGATCGTGGTGCTGCCCGACGACGACGTCGTCAGCGCGATCGAGGAGATCGGCAAGGTGCGCTCGCTGCCGGTCGCGGTCGTCGCCCGTTCGGCGTTGGCGACAGTGCTCCGGCGGGGCCTGACCGGGGCCCGCGACATCGGCGGCAACGAGCTGTTCGATGTGCGCACACGCCTGCAGCAGACCGTGCGCTTCGTGTGATCCGCTGAGCGGCGCGCGGGCGCCGTCTAGGGTGAGGACATGGACCCCGCCGGCTGGACCTTCGTGATCCTCGGGCTCGCCGTCGTCGCCTTCGTCAGCGGACGGGTGCCGCTGGCCCTCGTCTCGGTCGGGGTCGCCCTCGCGCTCTGGGCGACCGGCGTGCTCACGCTGGGCGAGGCCTTCGCCGGATTCGGCGATCCGACGGTGCTGTTCATCGCCTCCCTGTTCGTGGTCAGTGAGGCGCTGGATGCCACCGGCGTCACGGCATGGCTGGGCCACCAGGTCGTCACCCGCGCGGGCACGGGCAGAGCGCGCCTCACCGTGATCATCGGTCTGCTGGCCGCCGTGCTCACGGCCTTCATCTCGATCAACGGCGCGGTGGCCGCGCTGCTGCCGGTCGTCGTCGTGGTGGCGGTCCGCGCCGGCATCCTCCCCTCGAAGCTCCTCCTCCCGCTCGCCTTCGCCGCGAGCGCCGGGTCGCTGCTGACCCTCACCGGGACCCCGGTCAACATCGTCGTCAGCGAGGCTGCGGTCGCCGCCGGAGGCCGGGAGTTCGGCTTCTTCGAGTTCGCTCTCGCCGGCATCCCCCTCGTGCTGCTGACCGTCGCGATCGTCGCGCTCGGCGGCGGACGCCTGCTCCCGGCCCGCACCGCGGAGCGGCTGGCCGACCTCGCCCCCGATCCGCGAGAGCACGCGCAGACTCTCCGCGACAGCTACGACGTCGACCTCGACACCGCGCGCCTGTTCAGCGTGCGGGAGGGTGTCGCCGAGGTGCTCGTCGCGCCGCGCTCGCGGCTCATCGGCCGCACCGTGTCGGTGGGAATGACGACACGCGACGAGAACCTGGTGATCCTGGCGGTGCGCCGCGGAGACGACGACGGACCGAACGCGTCGCGGGGGACCGGCGTCGCCGGCGCTCTCGTGCTGCAGGCGGGCGACGCGGTGCTCGTCCAGGGACCGTGGGCGGCACTGACGCGCTACGCGCAGTCGCCGGACGTCATCGCGGTCACGCCGCCGCAGACGCTGCAGCGCGCGGTGCCCTGGGGGCGCGGGGCCAAGCGCGCGATCGGCATCCTCGCGGTCATGGTCGTGCTCCTGGCGACCGGTCTGGTCCCGGCCCCGGTGGCGGGACTGCTGGCCGCCGGCGCTCTCGTGCTCACCGGTGTGCTGACCGTCCCGCAGACCTATCGGTCCATCTCGTGGACGACGGTCATCCTCATCGCCGGCATGATCCCCCTGTCCTCCGCCTTCGTGTCCACGGGCGCCGCCGACGTCGTCGCCGCCGCCGTGCTGCGCGTCATCGGTTCCGGCTCACCGCAGGTGGCGCTGCTCGTGCTGTGCCTGCTGACCATGGTGCTCGGACAGTTCATCTCGAACGTCGCCACGGTCCTGGTGGTGATCCCGATCGCCGTCGCGATCTCGCAGACGCTCGGCGTCAGCGTGCAGCCGTTCATGATGGCGCTGACGGTCGCCGGTGCGGCGGCCTTCCTCACCCCCGTCGCGACGCCCGTCAATCTCATGGTGATGCAGCCCGGCGGCTATCGGTTCGGCGACTACGGCAAGCTGGGGCTGCCCCTGATGGTCGTGTATCTCGCCGTCGCCGTGCTCTACGTCCCGCTGATCTGGCCGTTCTGAGGGGCTCAGCCGGCGAGACCCCACAGCTGCAGGGGATGGGTGAGCCGCCACCACGCGTCGGGGTCGGGGATGTCCGCGGTCAGATGGACGCCCACGGTGACCGCATCCAGAGGTCCGCGCACGAGGACCTGGCCGACGGGGGCGTTCGCCGTTCGGGCGCTCCCGAGGTCGAGGGTGGTCGTCGCCGTCGCGGCGGCACCGTTCCAGAGGATCACGGCCGCGTCGGCATCCGTCACGATGTTCGCCGTCGCGCCCCATGCCGTGCTGACGACGCCGGCGAGGGTGCCGGCCGGCATGGTCTTGGGCGTCGAGACCTCCGCCGCGACCTCCGTCAGCAGGCGCGCCGTCTCCTGGTCCCGCGCCTCGCCGGTGGGCTGACCGAGCGCCGTGGCGTAGACCCGCACCGTCGTGGTGCCGACCGTGATGTCCTTCGCGGCGAGGAGGTTGTAGGAGTCGGCGAGACTGCCCGTCTTGAGCCCGACCACGCCGGGGTCGCTGAGCAGGTCGTTCGTGTTGGCGACCTCGCCCGCCCCGGGCAGCTCGACGCTGCGAGTGCGTGCGATCTCGGCCACCACGGGGTTGGCGAGGGCGAGCTGCGCCAGCGCCACCAGAGCGGCCGGCTCGGCGGTGTTGGCGGGGTCGATTCCCGTCGGCTCCGACAGCGTGATGGCCCCGAGGCCGTGCCGGTCCAGCCATGCTCGCGCGGCCTGGGCGAAGACCTCGTCGGTCGGCCAGAGGGTGCTGGCCAGTCGATTCGTGTAGTTGCCCGCCGACCCCATCAGAATGCCCTGCAGCATCTGGTACTCGGTGAGCGTGCCTCCGACGGGGACATCCAGCGCCGACTCGTCGTCCGCCAGATAGTCCCAGTACGTCTGGCGGTCGCGCGAGGTGAAGGTGAACTCCGGCCCGGGCTGTCCGACGCTCAGCGGCATCTCGTCGAGGATCATCAGGACGGTGACGACCTTGGAGATGCTCGCCATCGAGACGGGTGCGCTCGAGGATGCCGCGACGGCCTCGAATCCCGCGACGCCGACGGCGCCGGCGCCCGCGGACGGCCACGCCACGGCCGACACGGTCGCCACCGGTCCGTCGGGCGTGATCTCCCGCACGGTCGGCGCCACGGCCCAGAGCGGCCAGAGCAGCGTCGCGGCCGCGTAGGCGCCGCAGACGCCGATGGCGGTGAGCAACGGCACGACGACGCCGGCGCGCAGCGGGGAGCGTCGCGGGCGTCGAGCAAGCAGGTCGGGAGCCGCACCGCCCGCGATCGGCGTATCCACCGCGTCGGTGACGGTCTCGTCGTCGACCCAGGCGAGCGCGCGGCGGCCCGCGCGATTGCGGACGACGATGGTGTCGGTCGGGGCGGTGCTCTCCCGCAGCGCGCGGCGCGACGGCAGGGGCGCGTCGTCCGAGGTCACCCGCCCAACGTACCCGTTCGCCGCTATACTCGAGCGCACAACCACGGGAGTCCGGTGAGCCGGGCTGAGAGGAAGCGATCCACGCTTCGACCGTCGAACCTGATCCGGATCATGCCGGCGCAGGGAGGAGAGAATATGCACGCGTCTGCGTCCCCGTCCACCGCCACCTCGTCGGATGCCGCGGCATCCCATTCCCGCATCGGTGTCGGCCGTCTGCGCTGGAGAGTCGTCGACATCGTCGTCGCCAGCGTCATCGGCGTCGCATCGGGCCTGATCTTCCTGCTCTGGAACATCGGCTACCTCGGCCCCAAGAGCCTGCTCGACCCGCTGCTGCCCGGCATGCAGGGCCTGCTGGACGGTCCGTGGTTGTTCGCCGGCGTGCTCGGAGCGCTCATCATCCGCAAGCCCGGAGCGGCGCTGTACACCGAGACGCTCGCTGCCGTCGTCTCCGCCCTCGTCGGCAACCAGTGGGGCGGCTTCCTCACTCTGGAAGCCGGGCTGGTCCAGGGGCTCGGAGCCGAGCTCGTCTTCCTGCTGTTCCTCTACCGGGCGTGGAAGCTGCCGGTCGCGATCCTCGCCGGAGCCGGCGCGGCGATCGCGGGGGGCATCAACAACCTGATCCTCTGGTACGCCGGGGCCGACGCCGCGTTCACCGTGATCTACATGATCTGCACCACCCTCTCGGGCGCCGTCATCGCCGGAGCCCTGTCGTGGGTGCTCGCCCGGGGCCTTGCCGCGACCGGCGCACTGGATCGTTTCGCCGTGGGGCGCGAACGCCGCGACCTCGTCTGACGTGGCGGTCGACCTCGGCGGATCGGTCGCGCCGGCAACGGTCAGCGCCCACGGATGGGGCTGGCGACATGCGTCACGGCGGGCCTGGGCGGTGCGCGACGTCTCGTTGCGCATCGACCCGGGTGAGCGCGTGCTCCTGCTCGGCGCTTCCGGCGCGGGCAAGTCGACCCTGCTCCAGGGACTTGCCGGGGTGCTGGGCGGCGACGAAGAAGGAGAGTCGGCGGGAGCGCTGCTGATCGACGGGGCACCGGCCGCGGCGGCGCGCGGACGGGCGGGCCTCGTGCTGCAGGACCCGGACGCGCAGGTGATTCTGGCGCGGGTGGGCGACGACGTCGCCTTCGGATGCGAGAACCTGGGCGTGCCGCGCGAGGAGATCTGGCCGCGGGTGCACGCCGCACTGGATGCCGTGCGGCTGGACGTCGGCATCGACCGGCCGACGCAGGCGCTGTCGGGCGGGCAGAAGCAGCGGCTCGCGCTCGCCGGCGCGCTGGCCATGCGGCCGGGCCTGCTCCTGCTGGACGAGCCGACCGCCAATCTCGACCCGGCCGGTGTCGCCGACGTCCGCGACGCTGTGGGGCGCGTTCTCGACGGCACCGGGGCGACGCTCGTGGTCGTGGAGCATCGGGTCGACGTCTGGCTCCCGCTCGTGGACCGGGTGATCGTGCTCGGGGCGGAGGGGCTGCTCGCCGACGGCCCGCCGCAGAGCGTGCTCGGCGCGCGGGCGGCCGAGCTCGCCGACGCGGGTGTCTGGGTTCCCGGCATCCCGGCGACGGTGCCGCCTCCGCCCGCCGCAGCCGCGGGCGACGACCTGCTGCGCGCGGGGGACCTGGCCGTCGCGCGCGTGCGCGGCGTGCCGGTCGCCACGGGCATCGATCTCGAGGTCCGCGCCGGGGAGGCGCTCGCCATCACGGGGCCCAACGGGGCCGGCAAGTCGACTCTCGGCCTCACTCTCGCGGGACTGCTGCGGCCGGCATCCGGCGACCTGTCGGCCTCGGCGACGCTCGCCGCCGGCGCCGCGCCGACACCGATCGCGTGGCGCTCACGTGAGCTTCTCACCCGTGTCGGCACCGTCTTCCAGGACCCGGAGCATCAGCTGCTCGCCCGGTCGGTACGCGGCGAGCTCGAGGTCGGGCCGCGCGCGCTCGGAATGGACGAGGCCGCGTCTGCCGCCCGCGTGGACGAGCTGCTGGAGCGGCTGCGGCTGACCGCGCTGGCCGCCGCCAACCCGTACACGCTCTCGGGAGGGGAGAAGCGCCGTCTCACCGTCGCCGCCGTCCTCGCCACCGCCCCCCGCGTCCTGGTGCTGGACGAGCCGACCTTCGGTCAGGACGCGCGCACGTGGGCGGAGCTGGTCGCGCTGCTGGCCCGCCTGCGCGACGAGGGGTCGGCCATCGTAGCGATCACCCATGACGAGGCCGTCGTCGATGCGCTTCACGCCCGGCGTTTCGCGCTGACTGCGGATGCCGCGGCATGAGCATGCTCGCCGCCGACACCCGCACCCGGCCCGGCGTCATCGCGCGGGTCAATCCGGTCGCCAAACTCGCCGCCAGCGCGGTGATCGCCCTGCCGCTGATCGTGACGCTGGATTGGGTGTCGGCCGCGGTCGCGCTGGCGCTGGAGAGCGTCCTGTTCGTGTTCGCGGGGCTGCGGTGGCGGGAGTTCTGGATGCGGACCTGGCCCGTGTGGCTGGCCGCGCCGCTGACGGCGCTGACGATCGCGCTCTACGGCGCGGCGTCCGGGCAGGTCTACGTCGAATGGTTCGTCCTGCGCATCAGCGAGGGGTCGCTCGCGCTGGCGGTCGCGACCTTCTTCCGCGTGCTGGCCGTGGCCCTGCCCTCGGTCGTGCTGTTCGTCACCGTCGATCCCACTGATCTCGCCGACGGCCTGGCCCAGGTGTGGCGCCTGCCCGCACGGTTCGTGCTCGGCGCGCTGGCGGGCCTGCGCATGGTCGGACTGTTCCTCGAGGACTGGAGGGCTCTGGAACTCGCCCGCCGGGCACGCGGCATCGCCGATCAGGGGCGTGTTCGCCGCTTCGCCGGCATGGCCTTCGCCCTGCTCGTGCTCTCCATCCGCCGCGGTTCCAAGCTCGCCACCTCGATGGAGGCGCGCGGCTTCGGCGCTCCCGGCCGCCGCACGTGGGCCCGCGCCTCCCGCTTCGGCAGGCGCGAATGGACGCTCGTGGCGGTGGGCGTCGCGATCTCCGCCGTCTCGGTGTCGGCCGCGGTTGCGGCGGGCACGTGGAACTTCATCCTCGGGCCGCGCTGAGCGGCAGCTCCACGATGCGGCGGGCGAGAGCCTCCTCGACGACCAGTTCGGTGATGAGCCCCGCCGCCAGCGCGCCGCGCAGCGCGTCGATCTTCGACAGGCTCGACACCGCACACAGGCGACGGGGGATGCGGCGGATGACGTCGAACGACGGACCGCTCGAGCGATCGTTGAGCTCGATGCCGCCGGTCGAGCCATCCAGCCGGTAGAACACCGTGGCGCAGTCGCCGACGACGCCGTCGCGCAGCAGCACCCGCAGATCCTCGCCGGTCAGGTAGCCGCCGGCATAGACGTGCGAGGGAACGTCCGCCTGGGGCGAGCCGAGCCCGAAGACGAACACCTGCACGCGCGCCTGCGCCTCCACGACGCGGCGGATGGAGCGCTCCCGCCACAGCAGCTGCTTCGTGTGCGGGTCATCGAACAGCGCCGGCACGGGAAACTGCTGCACGTCGGTGCCGAAGGCCTGCCCGAAGCGTTCCAGAATGGCCCCCGAGTAGCTGATGCCCGAGGTCGACTCGTTGGCCGCGCCGTTCATCTGCACGATCTGCGATTCGTGCAGCCGCTTGGTCGGCAGATGACGGGCGATCGCCGACACGGTCGCGCCCCAGGCGATGCCGATGCTCGCCTGGGGATCGAGCGTGGTCGACAGGACGTGCGCCGCGGTGCGCGCGGTGCGCTCGAGGCGCGCGGCGTCGGTGGAACGCGGCGGCGTGCTGACGACGTGCACCGAGATGCCGTAGCGCTCGGACAGACGCCGGGCGACGACGCTCGTGGCCTCCTGTGGCGAATGAACCGTGATCTCCACCAGGCCGATCTCGCGGGCGTGAGCGATCAGGCGCGAGACCGATGATCGCGACAGCTTCATCTCGGAGGCGATCTGCTCCATCGTCTGGTCCTGCACGTAGTACAGCTGCGCGGCGTGCAGCGCGTCACGGGCTCGCGCCTCGGCGTCGGTCTCGATGCTCACGTGTCCTCCTGATCATGAACATTCCTCCTGCACATTCGTGCAGGGTGCGGGCTACGATGCACGTATGTTCAGATCGTTTGCGCGTTCGTTCACCGGCGTTTCAGTGTAGATCCGTTCCGCCGTGAAAAACGCGCGGCGAGACACTGCGAAGCCGCGGAAGGAAGAGCGATGACCGAGTCGAAGGCGACGATCCGTCCGAACATCCAGGCCCTGAAGGACCGCCCCCACGCGGACGTTCTCATCATCGGGGGTGGAATCAACGGCATCGCGACGTTCCGCGACCTCGCGCTGCAGGGCGTCGACGTCGCCCTCGTGGAACGCGACGACTACGTGAGCGGCGCGTCCTCGGCATCCAGCCACATGATCCACGGCGGTGTGCGGTATCTGGAGAACGGCGAGTTCCGCCTCGTGAAGGAGTCGGTGACCGAGCGCAACCGGCTCGTGCGCAACGCGCCCCACTTCGTGCGCCCGCTGCCCACGACGATTCCGATCCACCGCACCTTCTCGGGCATCCTCACTGCGCCCTTCCGTCTGCTCGTCACGCACGGCCGCGGCAAGCCGAGCGAGCGCGGTGCGCTGCTGATCAAGCTCGGTCTCGTCATGTACGACACCTTCTCGCGCGACGGGGGTGCCGTGCCGCGCCACCGCTTCCACGGCCGTCGCCGCTCGCGCGAGCTGTTCCCCGACCTCGACGACCGGTTCCGCTACACCGCGACCTACTACGACGCCTCCATGCACGACCCCGAGCGGCTCGCGCTCGACGTGCTGCGCGACGGCGCCCGGGAAGAGTCCGCGCGCGCCGCGAACTACGCGCCCGTCGTCGCCGCCGACGGCAAGGCGGTCATCATCCGCGACGCCGTCACCGGCGAGGAGTTCCCCTTCACTGCCGACGTCGTCGTCAACACGAGTGGGCCGTGGACCGACATCACCAATGGCGCTCTGGGTGCCCCCACCCGCTTCATGGGGGGGACGAAGGGCTCGCACATCGTGCTGGAGAACCCGGAGCTGCTGGAGGCGACCCGCGGCAACGAGATCTTCTTCGAGGCGGCCGACGGCCGGATCGTGCTGATCTACCCGCTGAAGGGCCGCGTGATGGTCGGCACGACCGACATCGACGCCGACCCCTCGACTCCGACCGTCTGCACCGACGACGAGATCTCGTACTTCTTCGATCTCATCGCCCAGGTCTTCCCGCACATCGCGGTGGACCGCT
Organism: Microbacterium sp. SCN 69-37; assembly: GCF_001724435.1. Classification (NCBI taxonomy): domain Bacteria; kingdom Bacillati; phylum Actinomycetota; class Actinomycetes; order Micrococcales; family Microbacteriaceae; genus Microbacterium; species Microbacterium sp. SCN 69-37. The sequence continues at coordinate 104,694 of NZ_MEEL01000016.1, read as the reverse complement.
CGCAGATCGTCTACACGTTCTCGGGTATCCGTCCGCTGCCGCGTCACGACGACGTCGCGCCCGGCTTCGTGTCGCGCGACTACCGCATCGAGAAGGCGCGGCTGGGCGGGGCCGCCGGCGTTCCGGTGATGAGCCTGGTCGGGGGGAAGTGGACGACTTTCCGCGCCCTCGCCGAGCACCTGTCCACCGAGGTGCTCGCCGCTCTCGGACGCCCGCGTCGGATCTCGACGCTCGACCTCGCGATCGGCGGCGGCGCCGGATACCCGCGCACCGACGCCGACCGGTCCCGCTGGCTCGAAGCTCACCGCGGAGCCCACAGTGCCGCCTTCGCCGATCGCATGCTGGAGCGCTACGGCACCTACGCCACCGAGATGCTCGCAACGCTGCCGGTCAACCAGCGTCCGCTCGAGCACGCCCCGGGCTACTCGGCGGAGGAGATCGCCTTCCTGGCCGAGCGCGAGGAGGTGGTCACGCTCATCGATCTGCTCCTGCGCCGCACGCACATCGCCTTCGTCGGTGGTGTCACCGCCGAGACCCTCGCCGAGGTCGCCGAGGCGGCGGCCCCGGTTCTCGGATGGGATGCCGATACCACTCGTGCCCAGATCGACGACGCGGCCCGCGTGCTCCAGGAGCGGCACCGCATCGACGTCGAGACCTCCCACCTTGCGCCCTTGAGCGCATGAGAGGCAGGAGGAGCCGCTTCTAGAATCCGGCGCGGCCTGACGCCGGCATCCCCTTCAGGTCATTCTTCCCGCCCGGCGGCGTCGCCGGGGGAACCTCTGCAGAAAGGTCAATGCTGACATGCAAGACATCAATCTCGGGCTCTACTTCGTGTCAGAGCTCGTCGGGACGGCGATGCTGCTCCTGCTCGGCGGTGGCGTCGTCGCCAACGTCATTCTCGCCAAGTCGAAGGGCTTCGGCGGCGGCACGCTGATGATCAACTGGGGTTGGGGTCTGGCGGTGTTCGCGGGGGTGCTGGTCTCGTCGTACTCCGGTGCGCAGCTGAACCCCGCGGTGTCGATCGCGCTGCTGATCGCCGGGAAGATCGGCGTCGCACAGTTCTTCGTGGCCATCGCCGCGCAGCTGGTCGGTGCGTTCATCGGTGCCGTGCTCTGCTGGCTCGCCTACAAGCAGCACTTCGACGAAGAGCCGGACGCGGCCACCAAGCTGGGCGTCTTCTCCACCGGTCCCGCCATCCGCTCCTACGGCTGGAACCTGGTCACCGAGGTCATCGGCACCTTCGTGCTCGTGTTCGTCATCTTCGCGTTCGCCGACTACGGTGACGTCCAGATCGGCACGCCGGGCGCCCTCGGCCCGCTCACCGCCGTCCCCGTCGCCCTCCTCGTGGTCGGCATCGGCGCCTCGCTCGGTGGCCCGACCGGCTACGCCATCAACCCCGCCCGTGACCTCGGTCCCCGCATCGCGCACGCGATCCTGCCGATCAAGGGCAAGGGTTCCAGCGACTGGTCGTACGCGTGGGTCCCCGTCGTCGGCCCGCTGCTCGGTGGCACGATCGCCGCGCTCGCCGCTCCGGCGCTGCTGCACCTCGCGCACATCTGATCCGTTCCCGATCCTCAACACAGACACCTAGACAAGGACGTCCACTCATGAGTGACTACATCATCGCCCTCGACCAGGGCACCACCTCCAGCCGCGCGATCGTCTTCGACAAGAAGGGCTCGATCATCTCCGTCGGCCAGAAGGAGCACGAGCAGATCATGCCGCGCGCCGGCTGGGTCGAGCACGACCCGATCGAGATCCGCGACAACATGCGCGAGGTCATCGGCATCGCGCTCGGCCGTGCGAACCTGACACGGCACGACATCGCCGCGGTCGGCATCACGAACCAGCGTGAGACCGCCGTCGTGTGGGACAAGAACACCGGCATCCCGGTGTACAACGCGATCGTCTGGCAGGACACGCGCACCCAGCCCATCGTCGACCGGCTCGCGGGCGACGCGGGAGTCGAGCGCTACAAGGACATCGTGGGCCTGCCGCTGGCCACGTACTTCTCGGGCACGAAGATCGTCTGGATCCTCGAGAACGTCGAGGGGGCGCGCGAGAAGGCCGAAGCCGGTGACCTGATCTTCGGCACGACCGACACGTGGGTGCTCTGGAACCTCACCGGCGGACCCGACGGCGGCGTGCACGCGACCGACGTCACGAACGCCTCGCGCACGCTCTTCATGGATCTGAAGACGCTCGAGTGGCGCGACGACATCCTCGCCGACTTCGGTGTGCCGCGCTCGATGATGCCCGAGATCCGCTCCTCCAGCGAGGTCTACGGCGAGGCGCGCGACACCTCGCTGCTGCGCGAGACCCCGGTGGCCGGTATCCTCGGCGACCAGCAGGCGGCGACCTTCGGTCAGGCCGCGTTCGACGCGGGCGAGAGCAAGAACACGTACGGCACGGGCAACTTCCTCATCTTCCAGACGGGGACCGAGATCGTGAAGAGCGAGAACGGCCTGCTCACGACCGTCGGCTACAAGCTGGGCGACGGGCCCGCGCACTACGCGCTCGAGGGATCGATCGCCGTCACCGGATCGCTGATCCAGTGGTTGCGCGACCAGCTGGGCATCATCTCCTCCGCCCCCGAGGTGGAGGAGCTCGCCGCCAAGGTCGAGGACAACGGCGGCGTGTACTTCGTCCCGGCATTCTCGGGCCTGTTCGCGCCGTACTGGCGTCCCGACGCCCGCGGCGCGATCGTCGGTCTCACCCGCTTCGCGAACCGCAACCACATCGCCCGTGCCGCGCTGGAGGCCACGGCCTTCCAGACGCGCGAGGTGCTGGATGCCGTCAACGCGGACTCGGGTGTGGACCTCACCGAGCTGAAGGTCGACGGCGGCATGATCGCCAACGACACGCTCATGCAGTTCCAGGCCGACATCCTCGGTGTGCCGGTCGTCCGCCCCGTCGTCGCCGAGACGACGGCGCTCGGCGCGGCGTATGCGGCGGGACTCGCGGTCGGCTTCTGGAACGACCTCGACGAGCTGCGGGCGAACTGGCAGGAGGACAAGCGCTGGACGCCGAACGACGACGTCGCCGAGCGCGAGCGTCAGCTGCGCCTCTGGAAGCAGGCCGTCCAGAAGTCGATGGACTGGGTCAACGAGGACGTGCGCTGACCTGACGCACACCGCGGACGCGCGGCATCCATCCGGGGGGAAGGATGCCGCGCGTTCGCGCGGCGGGTCGTCACCCGACCCGAGAGTCACCGCCCGATCCGCGAGTCACCACGCGTTTCGCGAGTCACCACGCGTTTCGCGAGTCACCACGCGTTTCGCGAGTCACGACGCGTTTCGCGCAAAAGCTACGGCGATTCGAAGCACGAGTGGTTATTCGCGGGTGGATGCCACGCACTCGACCGAGCAGCGGATCGGCCTCGTCGAACATCAGCGGGTGGGTTATGGGGTCATCCTGCCGCGCCGTCACGTCGCGTACCAGAGGTCTCGGTAGTACGCGAGACGCTCGCTGTCGGGGGCGATGCCGTACGCGTCGATGAGCGTGCGCTCCCACCCGGGTCCGCAGTTCCGCGTCGTGCTCATCGCGGCGACGGCGATGTCAGCCCAGCGGTCGGCGACGCCGAGCGCGCCGAGGTCGACGTGCGCGAGCACGCGGCCGTCGACATCCACGATCCGCGTCGGGAGGGACCAGTCGAAGGGGCAGTCGTCGACGGGGAGGGCCTCGTGCAGCGCGCGCGGACCCGGGCGGGAACGGCCAGATCCGCGGAGGGGGTGCTCACGCGGCGTCCGTGAGGAGGTGCTGCAGGATGACGGCCTGATTGTGCTGCTCGTCATGGGCGGCGTACAGGAGGGTTGTCGTCGTGTGGTCCGCGACGGTGCGACTCAGCTCGTCGAGCGCCGGCGCGCCGGCGAGCTCGGCGCGGTAGTGGTCGGCGAAATCGGGCCACGGCAGGCCCCCGTGATGGAACGCCGTCCGCAGCGCGTCGGACGGTGCGACGTCCTTCTCCCACAGGTCGATCGCGGCGCGCTCCTTCGACAGCCCGCGCGGCCAGAGCCGGTCGACGAGCACACGGAAGCCGTCGTCGGGCGCTGGCGGTTCGTACACGCGCTTGATCCTCACGTCCATGCGCTCCAGTCAACGCGGTATCGGACGGCGGCGCCACCCCCTCCATGCTGTGGGACTGGGTGTCTGTGCTTTTGGTACTCGATCCCATCGCCTAGGCTGGACGAGGAGTTCGAAGGAGAGCACACATGGACATCAGCGGAGCATCGGCCCTCGTCACCGGTGGCGCGAGCGGACTCGGGTTCGCGACCGCCCGCCGTCTCGCCGACGCCAGAGCGCACGTCGTCATCGTCGACCTGCCCACATCTCCCGGAGCCGACCGCGCGGCCGAGATCGGGGGCACGTTCGCCCCCGCCGACGTGACCGACCCGGGCCAGGTCGCCGCCGCCGTCGCCACCGCGGGCGAGCACGGCCCCCTCCGCGTCGTCGTCAACTGCGCCGGCATCGCCCCGCCCGCGAAGGTGCTCGACCGCGAGGGGGCGCCCACCGACCTCGCCCACTTCGAGAAGATCGTCCGTGTCAACCTCATCGGCACGTACAACGTCATCTCCCAGGCATCCGCCGCCATCGCGAAGACCGAGCCGACCGACGGCGGCGACCGCGGCGTCATCGTCAACACCGCATCCGTCGCCGCGTTCGACGGCCAGATCGGGCAGCCGGCCTACTCGGCATCCAAGGGCGGGGTGCACGCCATGACGCTGCCGATCGCGCGCGAGCTCGCCCGTTACAGCATCCGCGTCTGCACGATCGCCCCCGGCATCATGGAGACCCCGATGCTCGCGGGCCTGCCCGAAGCGGCCCAGCAGAGCCTCGGCCAGCAGGTGCCCTACCCGCAGCGGCTCGGGCGGACTGACGAGTACGCCTCGCTCGCGCTCGAGATCGTCCGCAACGGCTACCTCAACGGCGAGACCATCCGCCTCGACGGCGCGATCCGTATGGCGCCGAAGTGAGCCCGGCCGGTCGGCCCGCCGCCGCGTACCGTCCTCAGTCTGCGCGACGCGCTGCAGGCAGGGCGGCAGCGGAACCCCGCGGGCGTGGCAGCGTGGCCGTTTCGACCGGACTGAATACAGTACGCCCGACGAAGGAGACCCGCCCATGACCGACTCGATTCTGTACACCCGCGAGGGCGCGCTCGCGCGCGTCACCTTCAACCGTCCCGCCTCGCTCAACGCGATGGGGTTCGAGATGGGACGCCGCTGGCGCGATATCGCCCACGAGATCACGTCCGACGACACCGTCGGGGCGGTGCTGATGGATGCCGCGGGCCCGGCCTTCTGCGCGGGCGGCGACGTCATCGAGATGTCGACCTCGGGGGCCTCGGGCGCCGATGTGACGGAGATGGCGGGCATCATCCACGACGGCATCCGCACGTTCGTCGAAGCCGACAAGCCCGTCGTCGCCGCGGTGCAGGGCGCCGTCGCCGGGGGCGGCCTGGGCCTCATGCTCACGGCCGACTACATCGTCGCGGGGCCCCGCGCCATGTTCGTCAGCCGCTACGCGAACATCGGTCTGAGCCCCGACCTCGGCGTCTCGACGCTGCTGCCCGCGGCGATCGGGCAGACCCGGGCGCTGCGCCTCCTGCTGCAGGACGAGACGGTCGATGCCGAGACCGCGCTCGACTGGGGGCTCGTGACCGAGCTCTCCGCCGACCCCGGCGCCCGCGCGGGCGAGGTCGCGTCGTTCTGGCTCGAGAACGCGACGGCGGCGTTCGGGCAGGCCAAGCGCCTCATCCGGGCGGGTGCGCGCCGCGCCTTCGCCGACAACCTCTCCGACGAGGCGCAGACGATCGGCGCGCGATTCGACACCCCCGACGCGGCCGCGCGCGTGGCCGCGTTCGCCCAGGCATCCCGCAAGAGCTCACAGACCTGACCGCCGCATGTCCCAGAAACGGTCGAGATCGGATGCCTGAAACGACCTCTTCTGGGACGACACCCGCCCCGAGTGGGACACGGACAACGCACGCCCCGAGTGGGACACGAAGGAGACAGACATGGCTGACGCAAGCCTCGCCGGCAAGACCATCCTCATGTCCGGCGGCAGCCGCGGCATCGGCCTCGCCATCGCACTGCGGGCCGCGCGCGACGGCGCCAACATCGCCCTCATGGCCAAGACCGACACTCCGCACCCCAAGCTCGACGGCACCGTGCACAGCGCCGCGGCCGAGATCGAGGCGGCCGGTGGGCGGGCACTGCCGATCGTCGGCGACGTGCGCAACGACGATGACATCACCGCGGCGGTGCTGAAGACCCACGGCGAGTTCGGGGGCATCGACATCGTCGTGAACAACGCCTCGGTGATCGATCTGTCGGGCTCGCTCGAGCTCGCCGCGAAGAAGTACGACCTCATGCAGGACGTCAACGTGCGCGGCACGTTCATGCTCAGCCGTGCCGCCGTGCCGATTCTGAAGGATGCCGAGAACCCGCACATCCTGTCGCTGTCGCCGCCCCTGAACATCACGCCGCGCTGGCTGGGTGCGCACACCGGCTACACCCTCGCCAAGTACGGGATGACGATGGCGACGCTGGGGATGGCGGCGGAGTTCGCGAAGGACGGCATCGCCGCCAATACCCTGTGGCCCGAGACGACGATCGCCACGGCCGCCGTGCAGTTCGCCCTCGGCGGCGACCGGATGATGAAGGTCAGCCGCACTCCCGAGGTCTACGCCGACGCGGCGTACGAAGTGCTCACCCGTCCGGCGCGGGAGTACACCGGTCAGACGCTCATCGTCGAGCAGGTGCTGCGCGATGCCGGGGTGACGGATTTCTCCCGCTATGCGGCGACACCCGGCACGCCCGACCACGAGCTGTTCCCCGACATCTTCCTCTGAGCCCTGCGTTTCGACTCGTCGCTGCGCCCCTCTGCGTTTCGACTCGTCGCTGCGCTCCTCGCTCAACGACCCGGGAGAGGTACCCCGGTCAGATCAGGCCGAGGCGCGTCAGGGCGTTGCTGACGCCGTCCTCCAGCACGCCGGTGGTGACCATGTCGGTCATCGCCTGCAGTTCGGGATCGGCACCGCCCATCGCGACCGACGTGCCGACGACCTCGAACATCTCGACGTCGTTCCAGCTATCGCCGATGCCGATGGCGTCGGCGGCATCCATCCCCAGCACGGCGAGCACCTCGGTGATCGCCGCGCCCTTGTTGACGCCCTGCTGGCAGATCTCGCCGTTCGAGCCGCCGGGCAGCGGGATGGAACCGGGGATCACGTGGAACTGCGGCCCCAGCTCGTCGGCGGCGCGGGTGAGCGTGTCGCTGGCCGTGCTGAGGAAGGTCGCCTTGACCACGGCATCGAGGTCGACCTCGTCGAGCGGCCGGTAGTGGTTGAGGAGCGCGACGTCCTCCGAGGCGGCGGCCGCCGCGCGTTCGTCGACCGGGGGGTGGGTTCGCACGAAGCGGCGGGCGTGATCGAGCACGCCGGGGCTGACGTAGACGGTGCCGTCGGTCTGCAGGAAGTAGTGTGCACCGTGCTCTTCGAAGTACGCGATCATCCGGTCGACGAGGGGGCGCGGCATGAGGTGCGCGACGATCTGCTCGTCGCCGCGGACGGCGAAGGCGCCGCCGTTGGTGATGGCGCCGTCGACGGGGATGGCGCGCACCTTTGGGTTGATGTCCCCGGCCGAGCGACCCGTGCACAGGTACACCAGGTGACCGTTCGCGCGCGCGGCGGCGATCGCGACCGGCGTCGAGGCCGACATCTGGGCCCCGTGTTCGAGGATCGTCCCGTCGATGTCGATGAAGATGATGCGGCGGCGGGACGGGGATATCGACGAGGAGCTCACGGCATCCATTCTCCCCGGTGCGCCTGAACGTCCGGTGTCGCGACCGTCGCCGGCCCGAACCTCAGTGCTTCGGCCCGGTGACGAGCAGGATGCCGCCGAGCCCGATCATCATTCCACCCCCGGTCGCGGTCAGCCGCTCGATGCGCTTCGGTGAGCGCGCGAACCACACGCGCGCCGCCGCGGCGGCGAGCACCCACATCGAATCGGACACGACCGCGAGCAGCGCGAACACCAGGCCGAGCTCGAGGAGCTGCAGCGGCACCGCGCCGGCCTTCAGATCGACGAACTGCGGCAGCACCGCGACGAAGAAGGCGAGCGTCTTCGGATTGGTGACACCCACGACGAAGCCCTGCCAGAGCTGACGGGCGTGCTCGTGCCCCGACTCGTCGATGGCGATCACGACGTTGTTGTTGAGCACCTTGTGCACCGGGACGGCGTGCGACGCGGGGGTGCGCCGAGCGGATGCCGCGGCGTCGGGGGTGCTCATGCTGAGAAGTCTAGAAGTCGCGCGCAGCCAGGTGACCCGCGCCCGCCACTCATCCAGGCGGCCTCGGTACCCTGGAGTCATGACCGAGCCGAACGCCGTGCGCACCACCCGTCCCCGTCAGGTGCGCCCTCGCGCGGAAGGCTGGACCCAGCGGCTCGACACCGACGGCAAGCCCCTGCTGCAGTTCGCCGCACCCAAACGGGGGATGCCGCCCGTGCACCTGGCCGACCTGACGCCCGAGCAGCGCGTGGAGAAGGTCAAGGATTTGGGGCTGCCGGGGTTCCGGGCGAAGCAGGTCGAGAAGCACTACTTCCAGCACTACACGTCGGATCCCGCCGCTATGACCGACCTCCCGGCATCCGGTAGGGAGGAGCTCGTCGCGGGCCTGCTGCCCCACCTGCTCACCGAGGTGCGACGGCTGGAGACCGACCGCGGCGACACGATCAAGTTCCTCTGGAAGCTGCACGACGGCGCGCTCGTCGAATCGGTGCTCATGCGCTACCCCGGTCGCATCACGCTGTGCGTGTCGAGCCAGGCCGGCTGCGGCATGAACTGTCCGTTCTGCGCAACCGGTCAGGCGGGGCTCACCCGCAACATGTCGGCGGCGGAGATCATCGAGCAGGTCGTCCGGGCGAACGCGGCGATCCGTGCCGGTGAGCTGGGCCCCGCCGAGCACGCCGACGAGCGCGTCACCAACATCGTCTTCATGGGGATGGGGGAGCCCCTCGCCAACTACAACCGGGTGATGCAGGCCGTCCGCACGATGGTCGACAAGGATCACGGGCTCGGGATGAGCGCGCGCGGCGTCACGGTGTCGACCGTGGGCCTCGTGCCGGCGATCAACAAGCTCGCCGCCGAGGACATCCCGGTGACGTTCGCGCTGTCTCTCCACGCCCCCGACGATCAGCTTCGCGACGAGATGATCCCGATCAACTCGCGCTGGAAGGTCGATGAGGCGTTGGATGCCGCGCGCGGCTACTTCGAGAAGACGGGTCGCCGGGTCTCGATCGAGTACGCGCTCATCAAGGACATGAACGACCACGCGTGGCGAGCCGATCTGCTCGCCACCAAGCTCAACGAGCGCGGCCGCGGCTGGGTGCACGTGAACCCAATTCCGCTGAACCCGACGCCGGGCTCGGTGTGGACCGCGTCCGACAAGGATGTGCAGCGCGAGTTCGTGCGCCGCCTCAACGAGGCCGGCATCCCGACGACCCTCCGCGACACCCGCGGCAAGGAGATCGACGGCGCGTGCGGCCAGCTCGTCGCCACCGAGGAAGATCGCGCCGTCGCGGCATCCGTTCCCGTCGACTGACCCGGCGGGCCGCGCCGCGCGCGCTGCCCTCGCGCTGCCCGAACTGCAAGGCCGACTGCCCGACACGCCGGTGCGGGGTGGCCAGTGGCGGCGTGTCGCCCGGCATCCCTTGCAGTTCGGTTCGAGGGGGATGGCGCCCACGCCGGCGGCGGATGCCGAGACCGCACCATCCTGTCAAGCCTGACCCCGCCCATAGGCGGCGGCAGTAGCGTGGAGGAATGGTCAATTATCGCTATCTCGGCAACAGCGGCTTCAAGGTTTCGGAGATCACCTACGGCAACTGGGTGACCCACGCCTCCCAGGTGGAGAACGACGCCGCCATCGCCACCGTGCACAAGGCGCTGGATCTCGGCATCACGTCGTTCGACACCGCCGACACCTACGCCAACACGGCCGCCGAGGTCGTGCTCGGGGAGGCGCTCAAGGGCCTCGAACGCACCGACTACGAGGTCTTCACCAAGGTCTACTGGCCCATCGGCAAGAAGGGACCGAACGACCAGGGTCTCTCGCGCAAGCACATCTTCGACGGCATCCACGGGTCGCTGCGCCGCCTGAACGTCGACTACGTCGACCTGTACCAGGCGCACCGCTACGACTACGAGACCCCGCTCGAAGAGACGATGCAGGCCTTCGCCGACATCGTCCGCCAGGGCAAGGCCCTCTACATCGGCGTCAGCGAGTGGACGGCCGAGCAGCTGCGCGAGGGCGCCGCACTCGCCAAGGAGCTGAACTTCCAGCTCGTGAGCAACCAGCCGCAGTACTCGGCGCTCTGGCGCGTCATCGAGGGCAAGGTCGTGCCGACCTCCGAGGAGCTCGGCATCTCGCAGATCGTCTGGTCGCCGATGGCGCAGGGCGTGCTCAGCGGCAAGTACCTGCCCGGTCAGCCCGTTCCCGAGGGCTCGCGGGCGACCGACGAGAAGAGCGGGGCGAACTTCATCAAGCGCTTCCTGCAGGACGACACGCTCGCCGCCGTGCAGAAGCTCAAGCCGATCGCCGAGCAGGCGGGCCTCACCATGCCGCAGCTGGCGATCGCGTGGGTGCTGCAGAACCCGAACGTCTCGGCGGCGCTCGTGGGCGCCTCGCGCCCCGAGCAGCTCGAGGACTCGGTCAAGGCGTCCGGCGTCGTCCTCGATGCCGAGGTGATGTCGGCGATCGATGAGGCCCTCGCCCCCGCCGCGGTCACCGACCCCGAAGAGACCTACACGGTCTCGCCCGCCTCGCGTCCGCTCTGAGCGCTCTCACGATGAGAGACGTCGTCTGACGATGGTCACGACGAGCGCCGGCATCCTGCTGTACCGGACCGATCCGGACGGCACGGTGTCGGCGCTCGTCGCACATATGGGCGGTCCGTTCTGGGCGCGCAAGGACGAGGGGGCCTGGTCGATCCCCAAGGGCGAGTTCGATCCGCAGGTGGAGGCGGCGAGGGATGCCGCGGCGCGCGAGTTCCGCGAAGAGCTCGGCGTCGACCCGCCCGAGGTCCCCTACGTCGAGCTCGGCACCTTCGCGTACTCTTCGGGGGCGAAGTCCGTCACGGTGTTCTGTGGCGACGGCACGGGATTCCTCGCCTCCGATGTCGACCGCGCCGCGCTCGTGTTCGGCGCGTTCGAGATGGAGTGGCCGCCGCGGTCGGGACGCCGTCAGAGCTTTCCCGAGATCGACCGCGTGGCCTGGATGCCGCTCGCAGAAGCCCGCCCCCGACTGGTCGCCGGGCAGCGGCCGGCGCTGGACGCGTGTGAACGGTTGATGCGCAAGATGTGACCCTCTTGCGGGCGCACCCCCGGTGGCGAAGACTGTGCGCGACGAAGGGGGCACTCATGGCACACGGCGACATCACGCATATCGACATCCCGGTCGCGGATCTTGCGCAGGCCGCGGCGTTCTACTCCGAGCTGTTCGGCTGGCAGATCGCGGAGCCGCCGGGCTTCGAGGGCTCCCCGATGTGGTCGGCCCCCAACGGCATCAGCGGCGGCGGACTCGCCCCGCGCAGCGAGGGGTTCACCCAGCCGCGTTCGTACGTCGAGGTCGATTCGATCGACGACACCATTGCCAAGGCCGAGGCCGCCGGGGCGACGGTCGTCATGGGCAAGCAGCCGATCACGGCGAAGAGCTGGTGGGCAGTGCTCGCCGACCCCGACGGCAACCACATCGGCCTGTTCGAGGGGACGACCCAGGACTAGCGCTTCTTCTTCGGCGCTGCTGACACGTCGAGCTGAGGGTGCAGGCCGCCCAGCGACGACCACGCACTCGCGGTGCCCTTCGCGGCGTGCTCGGCGCCGCGGACGGCGCGTTCGTCGGCCCATTCGTTCAGGACGTGTCCGCGGTGGCCGCGCACGTGCTCGAGTACCACGTCGGGCAGTCCCGCCGCGCGACGGGCGTCGCGGGCGACGATGAGCTGTTCGAGCAGGTCGCGATTCTTCGTCGGCGCACCCGTCGAGGTTTTCCACCCGCGTCGACGATGTCCGTCCATCCAGGAGGAGTACGTGTCGATCGCGTACTTCGAGTCGGCCTGCACGACGAGATGTGCGACGTCCGCGTGGTCTTCGATCGCCTTCAGCAGCCCCATGAGCTCACCGATGTTGTTGGTGCCCACCGGGATCGCGCCCGCCGCCCAGTGACCGTCCTCGCCGACCCACGCCCAGCCGGTCGGCCCCGGATTGCCCTTGCAGGCGCCGTCGGTGGCCACGGTGTACGTGTCGGGGGAGTCGGTCGCGGATGTCACCGTTCGACGGTACTCGATGGGGCAGGCGGCGGATGCCGTGCGGCGCGCCCTGGCTCCTCTCCTATGCTGACGACATGACCGGTGTGCGCGTGACGACGCAGTTGGACGAGATCGACCTGGACGTCGTGCATCGCTGGCTCTCGGAGGAGGCGTACTGGGCGCTCGGGCGCAGCCGTGAGCTCGTCGAACGCGCCGCTCGGGCGTCGCTGAACTTCGGGGCGTTGGATGCCGACGGCATACTCGTCGGCTACGCGCGCGTCGTCACCGATGCCGCGACGTTCGCGTGGGTGTGCGACGTGTTCGTCACGCCGTCCGCGCGCGGGTGCCGCTGCCGAATCCCGAATGGCTGATGGTTCTGGGGGACTGGTTTTCCGCGCCGGACTGCCGTTTTCGGCGGCTCACCGGCGAGCGGGGAATGTCGGGGGTTGCCGGTAGCGTCGGGGTTATGAAGGTCGTCGACGGAGGTTCTTCCCCGGGTGTCCCGGGTCGGTGGGATGCCGTCGAGGACGAGGTGTTTCCGTGTGATCCGGGGTGGGTTGCGCCCGATGCGGTGGACCTGGTCTGTGATGCGGATGCGATGGTCGCGGTGTTCGCCGCGGAACGCTATCGACGGGTCGCCGCGTACCGGCGAGAAGCTCTCGCAGGCGCTGCTGGTCGCGGTCGGGGTCTGGTCGAGGTCGTGGAGCGGGCGATCCGCCTGGAACTCGCGGCAGCCTTACGGGTCACGGAGCATGCCGCGGGGGTGCTGCTCACGCAGGCGCAAGCCCTGGAGACCCGGTACCCGGCGGTGTTGGACGCCCTGGGGGCGGCGCGGGTGACGGAACGGCACGTGCACGTGTTGATCGAACTGCTCGACCCCCTCACCCCGGCCGAGCGGGAAGCGGTCTACCCGCGGGCGTTGGTGCTGGCGGAGGCGGAACCGGTCGGCACGTTCCGTCGGCGGGTGCGGGCGCTGATCGATCAGGTCCGCACCGAAACCCTCCCCGAACGCCACGAACGGGCGCTGCAGGATCGGCGCGTGTTCGTGGAACCCGCCGACGACGGCATGGCCTGGCTGACCGCGTACCTGCCCGCGGTTGAGGCGCACGCCATCCGGGGACGGCTCACCGCGATCGCGAAGGCGGTGACCGACGCTGGCGGCGATGATCGCACGCTGGATCAGGCGCGCGCAGACGTGTTCGGCGACCTGCTGATCGACGGCACCTGCACCGCTCACCCGGACGCCGCCCGCGGCATCCGAGCCACCGTCGTCGTCACCGTTCCCGCCCTCGCCCTCCTCGACGCACCCACCGACGCGCTGAACTGCGGGGTCGCCGTCGTCGACGGTGTCGGGCCGATCCCGATCGACAAAGCCCGGGAGTTGTGTGGTGGGGCGGAGGGGTGGATGCGGATCCTCACCCACCCCGACACCGGCGCGGTCCTCTCCGTCGGACGCGAACGCTACCGACCACCCCCGGCTCTGCAGAAACTCGCCCGCTGGCGCGCCGCCCGCTGCATGGCCCCCGGCTGCGCGATACCCGCCGAACGGTGCGACCTCGACCACACCCTCGCCTGGGAACACGGCGGCCACACCACCCTCACCAACCTCGCACCCCTGTGCCGCGGACACCACACCCTCAAACACCACGGCGGCTGGCGCGTGCACCACCTCACCGACCCCACCCACAACGGCGCCCTCGAATGGATCTCCCCCTACGGACGCCGGTACGTGGTCGCGCCCGAACGAACCCTCCCCGTCTTCACCCGCTGACACGTGCTCGGCTCCGGCGGAGGTCGTGAGCCGAGAGAGACTGGGAGGATGACCTCACCGCGCTCCGTGCTCACTCTCGTCGGCGGTCCCACGGCGATCATCGAGTACGCCGGCATCCGCGTCCTCACGGATCCGACGTTCGACGAGCCGGGTGACTATCCGTCGGGATCGGTGACACTCCACAAGCTCACCGGCCCGGCCCGGACGGCCGACGAGGTCGGCGCGATCGACGTCGTGCTGCTCTCACACGACCAGCATCCCGACAACCTGGATGCCGCGGGTCGCGCGTTCCTGTCTCGCGCCGCAACCGTGCTCTCCACGCCCGCGGCGGCCTCGCGCATCGGGGGCATCCACGGCCTCGCGTCGTGGCAGTGCCACACCGTCGGCGGTGTCGAGATCATCGCCGTCCCCGCTCTCCACGGTCCGGCCGGCGCCGAGGAGCTTTCCGGCCCGGTGACGGGCTTCATCCTGCGCGCCGAGGGCGAGCCGGTCGTCTACGTCTCCGGCGACAATGCCGACAGCGCGCTCGTCGCCGAGATCGTCGAACGCATCGGCACGATCGACATCGCCGTCCTGTTCACCGGCGCCGCCAACGTCGGGCGGTTCGGCGACAGCGACCTCACCCTCAACGCCCGCACCGCCGTCGAGGCGGCACGGGCGTTGGGGGAGGCGATCATCGTTCCCGTGCATGCCGAGGGATGGCACCACTTCACCGAGACGATCGACCGCCTCGGACGTGAGTTCGGTGATCACCCCACGCCGGGCGCCTCGACGGCGGCCGTCTTCGACAGGCGCAGCCACGTCTCCACGACCGTGTCGGGGTTGAGCGAGACGGACTCGATCCCCTCCGCGACGAGCCATTCGGCGAGGTCGGGATGATCCGACGGGCCCTGTCCGCAGATGCCGACGTACTTCCCTGCCGCACGGCACGCGCTGATCGCCATCGACAGCAGGCGCAGCACGGCCGGATCGCGCTCATCGAACGTGGAGGCCACCAGTCCCGAGTCGCGATCGAGCCCGAGGGTCAGCTGGGTCATGTCGTTCGAGCCGATCGAGAACCCGTCGAAGAACTGCAGGAACTGATCCGCGAGCAGCGCGTTCGACGGCAGCTCGCACATCATGATGACCTTGAGGTGGTTCTCGCCGCGGCGCAGGCCATTCTCGGCGAGCAGCTCGACGACCGCATGGCCCTCGCCGACGGTGCGGACGAACGGCACCATGACCTGTACGTTCGTGAATCCCATCTCGTCGCGCACGAACCGCAGCGCCTCGCATTCCATGTCGAAGCACGCGCGGAAGTCGGGGGAGATGTACCGTGACGCGCCGCGGTAGCCCAGCATCGGGTTCTCCTCGTGCGGCTCGTACAGCTCGCCGCCGACGAGGTTGGCGTACTCGTTCGACTTGAAGTCGCTGAGTCGCACGATCACCGGCTCCGGCCAGAACGCCGCCGCGATCATCGACACGCCCTCCGCGACCCGCCGCACGAAGTAGTCGCGCGGCGCGTCGTAGGCGGCGGTCGCGTCGGCCACGCGGGCGCGCAGCTCGCCGTCCAGCGCGTCGAACTCCAGCAGCGCTCGCGGATGGATGCCGATCTGTCGATTGATGATGAACTCCAGCCGCGCCAGCCCGACACCGCGGTGAGGCAGCCGTGAGAACGAGAAGGCCTGATCGGGCGTGCCGACGTTCATCATGATCTTCACCGGCGCCTCCGGCATGGAATCCAGCCGGGTCACCTCCTCCTCGAACGGAAGGATGCCGCGGTACACGAACCCCGTGTCGCCCTCCGCGCACGAGACGGTGACCTCCTCTCCGTCCACGAGCGCGGCGGTGGCATCGCCCGTGCCGACGACGGCGGGAATGCCGAGCTCGCGCGCGATGATCGCGGCGTGGCACGTGCGACCGCCGCGATTGGTCACGATGGCACTCGCGCGCTTCATGATGGGCTCCCAATCGGGATCGGTCATGTCGGCGACGAGGACCTCGCCGGGCTGGAACTCGGTCATCTGGTCGAGACTGCGCAGCACCCGCACCGGTCCCGCGCCGATGCGCTGACCGATCGCCCGCCCGGCCGACGCGACCTCGCCGCGCGCGCCCAGCACGAAGCGGCGGATGACCCCGGCCTCCACCCGTGAGACGACCGTCTCGGGCCTGGCCTGCAGGATGTAGAGCCGTCCATCGATGCCGTCCTTGCCCCACTCGATGTCCATCGGCCGGCCGTAGTGCTCCTCGATGATCAGCGCCTGGCGTGCGAGCTCGACCAGGTCGGCGTCGTCGATCGAGAACCGTCGGCGCGCGGATGCCGGGACATCCTCGAACCTGGTCGACGCTCCCGCTTCGCGGGCATCGGTGTAGCGCATCGCGATGGCCTTCTCGCCGACCGAGCGCTTCAGCACCGCCGGGCGCCCTGCGCGCAGGGCCACCTTCGAGACGTAGAACTCGTCGGGGTTGACCGCGCCCTGCACGACGGCCTCGCCCAGTCCGTACGAACTCGTGATGAACACGGCATTCTCGAATCCCGACTCGGTGTCGACGGTGAACATGACGCCCGCCGCGCCCACGTCGGAGCGCACCATCTTCTGGATGCCGGCCGACAGGGCGACCTCGTCGTGGTCGAACCCGTGGTGAGCGCGGTACGCGATGGCGCGGTCGTTGTACAGCGACGCGAACACCGAGCGGATCGCGGCGAGCACGTTGTCGATGCCCGCGACGTTGAGGAAGGTCTCCTGCTGGCCGGCGAAGGAGGCGTCGGGGAGGTCTTCCGCGGTCGCCGAGGAGCGCACGGCGAAGGAGGCACCGGGGTGCTCCGCCGTCAGACGCTCGTACGCCGTCCGGATCGACGACTCCAGCGCGGGCGGGAACGGCTGCTCCTCGATCCACGCGCGGATCTGCGTCCCGGCGTGCGTCAGCGCGGCGACGTCCTCCACGTCGATCTCGGCGATGGCGGCGGCGATCCGCTCCCGCAGGCCGCCCTCCGCGAGGAACCCGCGGTACGCGTCCGCGGTCGTGGCGAACCCGCCGGGCACGCTCACCCCGAGGGAGGAGAGGTGGGAGACCATCTCGCCGAGCGACGCGTTCTTCCCGCCCACGGAGGGGAGGTCGGCCATGCCGAGCTGATCGAACCAGAGGATGCTGCTCATGTGTCGTGCCTTCCTGTCGGGCGGGGGTGCCGGGTGCGGGTGCGGAGGTGTCAGGTGCGGAGTTTGAGGGATTGCATGATCACCGCCGACATCTCCTCGACGCTCTTGGTCGATGAGTTCACGAACGGGATGTGCGTGCGCCGGTAGAGGTCCTCGGCACGGCGCAGCTCGAGCGTGCACTGGGCGAGGCTCGCGTAGGTCGAGTCGGGCCGCCGCTCGTGCCGCACCTGGCTGAGACGCAGCGGCGTCGTCGTGAGCCCGAAGCACCGGGCCGCGTACGGCGCGATCGCGCGGGGCAGGCCGTCGGTGGGGAAGTCATCGTCGGTGAGGGGGTAGTTCGCCACCAGCAGTCCGTACTGCAGCGCGAGGTACATCGTGGTCGGCGTCTTGCCGCACCGGGAGGGGGCGACGATCAGCACGTCCGCCTGGTCGAGGGCGCGAATGCTCTGACCGTCGTCGTGCTCGATGGCGTACTCGACCGCGCGCATCCGGGCGAAGTACTGCTCGGTGTCGCCGACCGTGTGGAACGAGCCGAGCTGCTCGGATGCCGTGGTGCCCAACGCCGCCTCGAGCTCTGTGAGGTGCCCGTTGAGCAGATCGATGTGGGTCGCGCGCGCCTCGCCGAGCACCTGCGCGACGGCCGGTGAGCGCACGGTGTGGAAGACGATCGGCTCCTTCCCGGCATCCGCCGCGCGGTCGATCTCGCGAGCGACGGCCGCGGCGCCCTCCGCCGAGTCGACGAACGGCACGGTGTGGTGGCGGAACGAGACGCCCGGGAAGTTGACCAGGAGGGCGCGCCCCAGGGTCTCCGCGGTGATCCCCGTCGAATCGGAGACGAAGTAGGCGGCACGGGGCGTCGTGGTCACGCGGGCTCCTCGTCGTCTCGGGGCGGCGGGTCGATCGATCGACCGGATTCTCCGAGGCTACGAAAGATGCGGCATCCCTCTGTGCTCCAAAGCGCGAAAGATCAGGCTTTCTTTACGCTTGGGGAGGAAATCCGAGGTCTCAGGCGACGAGCTCCCGACGATGCATGCCGCCGAGCGCCGCGGCGACTCCGACGGCGGCGACGACGAGGAGAGGGACGATGCCGCGCGGGTCGACGCCTTCGCCGGTCGGCACGGGGCCCGAGGCGAACGGCGAGGCGTTGACGACGGCCGTGCTCAGGCCGAAGAGAGGACCGAACAGCGCGATGACCGCGGCGACCGCCACGAGCGCCCACGCGAGCGCGATCGCCGTGCGGGGAAGCGCCACCACCAGCACGGCAGCCCACGCGGCGAACAGGCACGCCGGCACGATCTGTCCGGCACCGGCCACGGCGGCGGCGCGGATCAGGTCGGCATCGGTGCCGCCCGAGAGCGCTCCGGCCGCCGCCCCCGCGATCCCGGCCGCGATCGTGAGCACCGCGCATGCCGCCGCGACGACGACGTGGTCGGCGAGCCATCGCGTGCGGGTCAGTCCGCCGCCGAGCACGAGCTCCGCCGTCCCCTGCGTCTCGTCCTGACGCGCCCGCAGGACCGTCTGCGTGGCGGCGCAGGCCGCGAAGATGCCGAGCATGACGAAGAAGACGACGATGAGTCCGCGCGAGAGGTCCGCGGACGTCCCGCTCAGCGCCTGCAGGAGGGAGGTCACGGCCGGGTTGCCCTCTCCGATCCGGCTCGCGACGCCCGCGAGCGACGTCGACAGGATGCCGACGAGCAGCCCCGCCACGATCCACCCGATGCCCGCGGCGCGGCTCTGGCGGACGGTCAGCGCGAGATGCGTCGCGAACCCGGGTCGTGCCGCGGCGCGTCCGGTGCGCGGGGGAACGAACGAGGCGCCCAGGTCGCGGCGGGCGTGCAGGAGCGCGGCGCCGCCGAGCAGGACGAGCGTTGCGAGCACCGACGCCGCCAGCGGCCACGCGTCGTCCGTGTCGAAGGGGCGCGTGTTCTCCGCCCAGCCGAACGGCGAGAACCACGCGAGCGCGGAGCTCGTCATCCGGGTGAGGTCGGCGTTCGGCGTCCCGAGCGCATTCCCGGTGCCGGCAAGGGCGAACGTGCCGACCACGAGCCAGACGGCCAGCGCATTCGCGGCACGCGAGGTGGGCATGAGCTCGGCGGACACCAGCCCCACGCCGAGGAAGACCGTGCCCGCGAGTGTGCAGCCCGCCGCGATCAGCGCGGCCCCTACGGGTGGCGCGCCGCTGGCGACGAAGATCACGGCGACCACCGCGCCGGCCACGATCGATGCCCCGACGCCGTGCAGCGCGGTTGCGACCAGGGGTGCCGTGCGTCCCGCCGCGGTCGCCGACACCAGCTCGAGGCGGCCCTCCTCCTCGTCTCCACGGGTGTGGCGCACCGCGAGGAACGAGCACATGAGCGCGACGAGCAGCAGCAACCACGGCAGCAGAAGGAATGCCACCATCTGCGCCTCTCCCGCGCCCGACGGCAACCCGCGGAACAGGAGCACGACGGGATTCGCCATGACGGTTCCCAGCAGGGCGACGCGTTCCTGTTCGTCACCGTACGAGCTGCGCACGCCCGGGTAGCCGGCCACCGCCAGCGCGGCCAGTCCCGCCAGCCAGACGGCGAGCGAGACGGCATCCCGCCGCGCGCGCTGGCGCAGGAGGAGTCCGATCGTCCTCATCGCCGCGTTCCCTCGCCCGGGGCGTCGGACGCCCCGTAGTGGCGCAGGAACAGCTCCTCCAGGGAGGGCGGTGCGACGCGCAGTCCTTCCACGCCGAGCTCCGCGAGCCGCGGCAGCGCGACTGCGACGGCATCGCTGGCGAGCGTGAGCGAGATCCGGCCCTCGTCCTCCCGCACACCCTCGGCTCCGGGCACCGTCGCCGCCGCGGCGGAGGTCGCGCGCGCGGATGCCGCGAACGACACCTCGGTGCGGGTGAGATGGCGCATCTCGGCGAGAGAGCCCGTGTCGACGATGCGCCCGGCCCGTACGATCGACACCCGGTCGCAGAGCAGTTCCACCTCGGACAGGATGTGGCTGGACAGCAGGACCGTGGCACCGGCATCCCGGACGCGTGCGACCTCCTGGCGGAACACCACCTCCATGAGCGGATCGAGACCGCTCGTGGGCTCGTCGAGGACGTAGAGCTCGGCGGGGACCGCGAAGGCGGCGATGAGCGCGACCTTCTGCCGGTTGCCCTTCGAGTAGGCGCGTCCCTTCGTGCGGGTGTCGAGCTGGAAGGCGTCGCAGAGCCGACGGCGAGCGGTGTCGTAGGCGGGTCCCGTGCCGCCGCCGCGCATCCGGTACACGAGGTCGATGGCCTCGCCACCGGAGATGTTCGGCCAGAGACTCACGTCGCCGGGCACGGATGCCAGCCGGCGGTGCAGGCGCGCCGCGTCGGTCCAGGGGTCGGATCCGAACACGGTCGCCGTGCCCGAGGTGGGACGTGCGAGGCCGAGGAGGATGCGGATCGTGGTCGACTTGCCCGCGCCGTTGGGGCCGAGGAAGCCGTGCACCTGGCCCGCCTCGACGACGAGGTCGAGCCCGTCGAGGGCGTGCACGCGGCCGTAGTGCTTCGTGAGGGCGTCCGTGCGGATGACGGCGGTCATGCGCCGGATGCTACGCCGAGGGCGGGTGCCGCGGTAGATGCGACACCCGCCCCTTACCCCCGGTGCGTCGGGGGCTGCGCTCAGATCTGCGAGCGCGGCCCCGGTTCGACGATCTTGTTGAAACCGGTCACCGGCTGGTTCTCATCGAACGACACCACGGGGCGACGGAACCCTCGGGTGAGGAAGACGAGATACACGAGCCCGAGCCCCGTCCAGATGAGGCCGACGATGAGCGCGTGGTCGTCCAGGTTCACCCACAGCAGTCCGGTCAGCGCCATGCCGATCGCGGGCATCACGATGTAGTTGATGATGTCGCGCGGCGTCCGTCGACGTCCCTGGCGAACCGCGAACCAGGCGATCACCGAGATGTTCACGAAGGTGAACGCGATGAGGGCGCCGTAGTTGATGTAGTCGACGATCTGATCGAGGGTGAAGGCGATGGCCGCCAGGCTCACGATGCCGACCAGCACCACCGTGAACGCCGGGGTGTGGGTGCGCGGACTGATGTAGCCGAAGAAGCGCTTGGGCAGCACGCCGTTGCGGCCCATGACCAGCAGCATGCGAGCGACCGACGCGTGCGAGGCGAGCCACGACGCCAAGGTCGCCGCGAAGCCGGCGGCCGTCAGCACCGACTGCAGCACGATGCCGCCGACCTGCGAGCCGATCTCCGGCAGCGTCGAGTCGGCGATCGCCTCGGGCGGGAACGCCTCGTGGGCCGGGAAGCGCAGCTGCGTGAAGTAGGCCGCGACGAGGAAGATCGCGCCGCCCACCAGCACGGTCAGCAGGATCGCGCGCGGCATGGTCTTCGGGTTCTTCGCCTCCTCCGCGTACATCGTCACCGCGTCGAAGCCGATGAACGAGAAGCAGACGATGGTCGCACCGGCCAGCACCGCGCCGAACTCGACCTCGGGGTGGAAGAACGGCTGCACGGAGGCGACCGTACCGGCGCCGGCGCCCTGCCCCAACTGCACGATGACCATGACGACGAACACCGCCATGACCACGATCGAGAAGATCAGCAGGATCATGTTGACGTTGGAGGTGCCTCGCATCGTCAGGTAGATGATCCCGGTGACGCCCGCGGTGAAGGCCACGACCCACACCCATCCCGGGATGTCGGGGAAGAGCGCCTCCATGTAGCTGCGCAGGATCAGGGCGTTGACCATCGGCAGCAGCAGGTAGTCGATGAGCGACGTCCAGCCGACGAGGAAGCCGAGGCTCGGGTGCATCGACTCGCGGACGTAGGTGTACGCGGAGCCGGCGCTCGGGATGACGCCGACCATCTTGCCGTAGCTGATCGCGGTGAAGCCCATGACGACGAGGGCGAGCGCGTAGGCGGCGGGGACGACGTTGTTGGTCTCGACGGCGACATTGCCGAACGTGTCGAACACGACCGTCGGGGTCATGTAGCCGAGGCCGAGACCGACGATGGACCAGACTCCCAGAGAGCGCGCAAGGGTGGCGGAGCGAGAGGATGCCGACGTGGCGGCCAGTGACTCGTTCGTGATTCCTCCTGATGGTGAGGTGTTTCGGGTGCTCGAATACTAGGGTCGCCCTGTTTCGTTTGTGTAGCGTCGCCGTCACCTCCGATGACGCGTGGGCACCATGTTCGGACGATTCGACCGGGGATCGCCCCTTCGCGGACGAAGGGTGTGGGCTCAGACCCCGCGCAGCCCGTCGGTGCGCTCGAAGATGAGGCTCGTGTTGGTCGCCGCGACGATGGAGTGCGTGGAGAGGTGGTCGGTGACGAACGAGCGCAGGTCGGCGCTGTCGCGCCCGCGGAAGTGGATCACGAAGTCCTCCGCGCCGGCGACATAGAAGTACTGGGCGACGTCGGGGTGGGTGCGCAGCTCCTCGGCGAAGCGGGTCAGCTGCGCGCGTGCCCCCGGGCGGATCCGCACCGAGACCAGAGCCTCGGTGCGGTACCCCAGTGCTCCCGGATCGACGTCGATCGTGAAGTGACGGATCACCCCGCGCGATACGAGGCGCGAGATGCGTGCGTGCACGGTCGACGCCGCGACGCCCAGGGTCGCCGCAAGACGACTCAGGGGCTGGCGGGCATCGTCGCGCAACTCGTCGATGAGTCGGAGATCGGCGGCATCCAGTGAAGAATCAGCGGAAGAGACGGCCATTTCCCGAGCATAGTTCTCAGCGCGGAGGCAATTTCACCGAATTTTCGGATGCTCTTGTCGAGCGTCCGGAGGGCTGACATCGTGATCGCGCTGCACCGCTCCACTCCCTTTCCCGCGGACCATGTCGAAGGAGTCCCGCCCATGATCATCGGTGTTCCCACAGAGATCAAAGACAGTGAGCGCCGCGTCGGCATGACGCCCACGGGGGTCGACGAGCTCTCTGCACACGGCCACCGGGTGCTCATCCAGAGCGGAGCCGGCGTCGGGTCGGGTTTCAGCGACGACGCCTATCGCGCCGCTGGGGCCGAGATCGTGGCCGAGGCCGCCGAAGTCTGGGGCGGCGCGGACCTTCTCGTGAAGGTCAAGGAGCCGATCGCGCCCGAGTACGGCTTCCTGCGCTCGGACCTGACGCTGTTCACCTACCTGCATCTGGCCGCCGCGCCGGCGCTGACGACCGCTCTCCTGGATGCCGGTACCACCGCCATCGCCTACGAGACGGTGCAGCTGCCCGACCGGTCGCTGCCGCTGCTGGCCCCGATGAGCGAAATCGCCGGCCGACTGTCGGTGCAGGTGGGCGCGCAGCAGCTGCTCGGTCCGGCCGGGGGACGCGGCATCCTGCTCGGCGGCGTGCCCGGCACACCGCGCGGCCGTGTCGTCGTGATCGGTGGCGGCGTCGCCGGCACCCACGCCGCACAGATGGCCGTGGGACTCGGCGCGCACGTGACCATCGTCGACCTGTCGATCCCGCAGCTGCGCCGGCTCGACGAGCGTTTCGACGGCCGCGTCGACACGCGCGTGTCGACGCGTTCGACGATCGCCGACCTCGTCGCCGACGCCGACCTCGTCATCGGCTCGGTGCTGGTGCCCGGCGCGGCGGCGCCCAAGCTCGTGACGCTCGACATGGTCGAGCGCATGCGGCCAGGGTCGGTGCTCGTGGACATCGCGGTCGACCAGGGTGGCTGCTTCGAGGGCACGCATGCGACCACGCACACCGATCCGACCTACCGGGTGCACGACGCCATCTACTACGCCGTTGCCAACATGCCGGGAGCGGTGCCGTTGACCTCGACCCTCGCTCTCACCAACGCGACGCTGCGGTACACGCTCGCGCTCGCCGACCTCGGCACCGACGCCGCGCTCGCCGCTGACGCCTCGCTGGCGGCGGGCTTGTCGATCCGCGGCGGCGAGGTGATCGACACCCGCATCCTGGCCTGACGAACGCCGCAGATACGAACGAACTCCGCATCCGATCACGCGATCGGATGCGGAGTTCGTCGCATTCTGCGGAGCTCGCGATCCCGGTCAGAGCCGGGCCCAGGCCTCCGTGAGCACGGAGCGCAGGATCTGCTCGATCTCGTCGAACTCCGCCGGGCCGATCGTCAGCGGCGGGGCGAGCTGGATCACGGGGTCGCCGCGGTCGTCGGCGCGGCAGTAGAGCCCCGCGTCGAACAGCGCCTTGGAGAGGAAGCCGCGCAGCAGCCGCTCGGACTCGTCGTCGTCGAAGGTCTCCTTCGTGGCCTTGTCTTTGACGAGCTCGATGCCGAAGAAGTACCCGTCGCCGCGCACATCGCCGACGATGGGCAGGTCGAGCAGCTTCTCGAGCGTCGCGCGGAACACGGGTGAGTTCTCGCGCACGTTCTCGAGCAGCTTCTCCTCCTCGAACACATCGAGGTTTTCCAGCGCGACGGCCGCCGAGACGGGGTGTCCGCCGAAGGTGTAGCCGTGCGGGAACGACAGGTCGCCGTGCGCGAAGGGCTCGTAGACGCGGTCGTTCACGATCGTGCCGCCCAGCGGCGCGTAACCGCTGGTGACGGCCTTCGCGAACGTGATCATGTCGGGCTGGTAGTCGTAGGCCTGGGCCCCGAAGTAGTGGCCGAGGCGTCCGAAGGCGCAGATCACCTCGTCGGAGACGAGCAGCACGTCGTAGCGGTCGCAGATCTCGCGCACCCGCTGGAAGTAGCCGGCCGGGGCGGGGAAGCAGCCGCCGGCGTTCTGCACCGGCTCGAGGAACACCGCGGCGACCGTCTCGGGACCCTCGAACTGGATCATCTGCTCGATGCGGTCGGCGGCCCACAGGCCGAACTCCTCGGGCGTCCCCCCGCCGAAGCCGGACTCCGCGGCGCGGTAGTAGTTGGTGTTCGGCACGCGGAAGCCGCCCGGGGTGACGGGCTCGAACATGTGCTTCATGACGGGCAGGCCGGTGATCGCGAGGGCGCCCTGCGTGGTGCCGTGGTACGCGATGGCACGGGAGATGACCTTGTGCTTGGTGGGCTTTCCCTGCAGCTTCCAGTAGTGCTTGGCGAGCTTGAAAGCGGTCTCGACCGCCTCGCCGCCGCCCGTGGAGAAGAAGACGTGGTTGAGGTCGCCGGGCGCGAGGTTCGCGATGCGGTCGGCGGCCTCGATGCCCGAGGGGTGTGCGTACGACCAGAGCGGGAAGAACGCGAGCTCCTCCGCCTGTTTCGCCGCGGCCTGGGCGATGCGGGAGCGTCCGTGGCCGGCGTTGACGACGAACAGGCCCGCGAGCCCGTCGATGTAGCGCTTGCCGTGCGAGTCCCAGATGTGGTGGCCCTCGCCCTTGACGATGATGGGCACGCCGGCGCCCTCGGTCATCACCGACTGGCGTGCGAAGTGCATCCAGAGGTGGTTGCGGGCCTTGGCCTGCAGGTCGGCGTCGTCGATGGTCATCGTGTCCCCCAGTTGTAGAGCTGACGGTGGAGTTTGAGGTAGACGAAGGTCTCGGTCGAGACCACCTCGGGAAGGGCGCGGATCTGCTCGTTGAGCAGGTCCATGAGGTCGTCGTCGTTCTCGCAGACGACCTCGACGAGCAGATCGAACGATCCCGCCGTCGACACCACGTAGCTGATCCCCGGCAGGGTCGACAACTGCGCGGCGATGCCGCGGGTGTCGCCGGCGATGCGGATGCCGATCATCGCCTGACGGGCGAAGCCGAGCTGGAGCGGGTCGGTGACGGCGACGATCTGCATCACGCCCTGGTCGACGAGCTTCTGCACGCGCTGGCGCGTCGCTGCTTCGCTGAGACCGACGGCCTTCGCGATCTCGGCGTACGGTCGGCGCCCGTCCTCCTGCAGCTGCTCGATGAT
Organism: Microbacterium sp. SCN 69-37; assembly: GCF_001724435.1. Classification (NCBI taxonomy): domain Bacteria; kingdom Bacillati; phylum Actinomycetota; class Actinomycetes; order Micrococcales; family Microbacteriaceae; genus Microbacterium; species Microbacterium sp. SCN 69-37. The sequence goes on along the minus strand of NZ_MEEL01000016.1, from coordinate 78,706 downwards.
CGCTTTGGACGCGGCATCCAGGGCCTGTCGACGCGAAGGCGCGGTTTCCGTCGTTTGGGGCATGATCGGCGACGATATCAATCGCCGCAGTGAATAATCAAGACTGAATCAGAAGTTCGCGACGGACGCCTGCCCGCCGCGCCCCGCCCCTCCGACCTCACCGGATTCGGAAACGTGCAGCAGAATCGGATGCCGTCAGCCGCCGTCTCCGCATCCGTTGACGTCCGCCGCATCCATTGGGCCGCCCGGTCAGCGCATGGTGTCGAGGATGCCGGTGAGGTCCTCGAACGTGGTGCGGGGGTTGAGGATCGCGAACCGGGCGTTGGCGCGGCCCTCGTGGCTCGACGGCGTGACGAAGGCGTGCTGCACGTCGAGGAGGCGCTGCGACCACGCCTCGTACTCGGCGCGCGTCCAGCCGTCGCGCTCGAACACCACGACGCCCAGTTGCGGCTCGCGCACGAGGGAGAACCCGGGCCGAGCCGCGATCTCGTCGGCGATCCGCCGGGCGAGCACGATCGAGGCGCTGACCGCCTCGCGGTACGCAGCCGCGCCGTGGGTGGCGAGCGAGAACCACAGCGGGAGCCCCCGGGCGCGGCGGGTGAGGTGGGCCGCGTAGTCGGACGGGCTGTAGTCGGAGCGGTCGGTCAGGGTGTCGAGGTACTCCGCGTGCTGCGTGTGCGCACGCCGGCCCTGCTCGGGGTCGCGGTAGATGAGAGCGCAGGCGTCGAAGGGGGCGAACAGCCACTTGTGCGGATCGACGATCACCGAGTCGGCCTGTTCGACGCCGGCGTACAGGTGGCGGGCGAGGGGTGAGAGCATGCCGGCGAGGCCGTAGGCGCCGTCGACGTGCAGCCAGATGTCGTGGGCGTGGGCTGCCGCGGCGACGCCGGCGATGTCGTCCACGATGCCGAAGTTGGTCGAGCCGGCGGTCGCGACGACGGCGAACACCCGCTCGTGCACGTCGACGAGCACCTCCGCGACGGCGTCGCCGCGCAGCACCCCGTCGGTATCCGTGGGCACCGTGATGACGTCGACGTCCATGACCCGCGCCGCCGAGGCGATCGAGGAGTGCGCCTGCGAACTGCAGGCGACCGCCCAGCGGGTCGGCGCGGCGGCGCCGGTGTCGGCGCGGTGCGCGCGCGCCGCTTCCCGCGCGGCGACAAGGGCGGAGAGGTTGCCGAGCGTGCCGCCCTGCACGAAGACGCCGCCCGCGGATGCCGGCAGGCCGAACTCGTCGGCCAGCCAGCGCAGCACCTCGTTCTCGGCGTGCACGGCGCCGGCGCCCTCCAGCCAGGAGCCGCCGTAGAGCGCGCTCGCCGACACGACGAGGTCGAACGCCGCGGCCGCCTTCGTGGGCGCGGTCGGGATGAAGGAGAGATACCGCGGGTCGTCGGTCGTGATGCAGGCCGGGGCCAGGACGTGCGTGAACACCCCGAGTGCGCGCTCGGCGCCGACCCCCTCTTCGGAGATCGTCCGCCCCGCCAGTCGGCTGAGCTCGGCGGCGGGCAGCGGCTTGTCGAGCGGGGTGTCCTGCGCGAGCAGGCGTTCGCGGGAGTAGTCGAGCACGAGGTCGACGATGCGGCGCGTCTCGGGCGTGACATCGTGCATGCGGGCGGCGCCGGTCATGTGCGGTCCTTCAGTGCGGGGGTGCGCGGCGGCACCGGTCGTTCGGGGGTGAGTGTCTCGATCGCGCAGCCGAGGCGCAGGAGTGCGACGTCATCGCCCGCGCGTCCCGCGATCGTGAGGCCGATCGGCATCCGGATGTCGGCCAGGGGTCCCATCGGCACCGTCACGGTCGGGATGCCGAGGTGACGGATGGTGAGGTTGCCGTTCGCCACCCAGACGCCGTTGCGCCAGCCGAGCTCGGCGGAGGCGGGGTTCACGTCCATGTCGGCGGGTCCGACGTCGGCGACGGCGGGGAAGACGACCGCGTCGAGGCCGAGCCCGTCCATCCATTCCTCCAGGTCGACCCGCCGGGTGCGCTCCAGGCCCCTCAGCCCGTCTTCGAGCTCCGGCATGTCGCGCCAGGTCATGCCGGGGTTCTCCCGCACCCAGTCGGGGTAGGTCGCGATGTCGTCATCGAACCCGGTGTAGCGGTCGGGGAGCGCCCCCTCGGGGTGCGGGAAGATCCGCGCGCCGTCGACGTTCGTGAGCGAGGACAGCGCGGGGTCGCCGTTCGCGGCGAGAAAGTCCTCCCACGCCCACGCCGACAGGTCGACGATCTCGCGCCGGAGGTACGCGGGCGAGACGAATCCGCGCGTCGCGATGGTCGGCGCTTCCGGCCGGTCGCCCTCGTAGGTGCTGACCACGGGGAAATCCACCTCGACGACCCCGGCCCCCGCCGCTTCGAGGGAAGCCCGCGTCTGCTCCCACAGCGCGATGATCGACGCGCGGGTCTGGATGCGCTGGCCGGTCGGGCCGCCGATGCCCGGGGCGGGGGAGGTCCCGGCATCCGGGTCGGCGTTGATGTACATCCGAGGGATGCCGAGGCGCAGGTCCGCCACCGACGCGCCCGCGCCGAGCGCACGGTAGTCGTCCGGGCGCACGGCGGACGGCGCCGGCAGCGGGATCCATGGCTGTGTGCGCCAGAAGTCGCCGCGGGTGTCGGGGTCGTCGGCGACGATCACATCGAGCACCTCGAGCAGGTCGGCCATCGTCCGGGTGTGGGGGACGACGACGTCCATCGTGGGCACGAGCGGCCAGTTGCCGCGCGTGGAGATGACGCCGCGCGAGGGCGTGTAGGCGCACAGTGCGTTGTTGCTCGCCGGCCCGCGGCCGCTCGACCACGTCTCCTCGCCGAGTCCGAACGCCGCGAAGGATGCCGCGGTCGCCGTGCCCGACCCGTTCGACGATCCGGAGCCGAACGGCGCGGTCAGCCAGTCGGCGCTGTACGGGCTCTCCGCCCGTCCGTAGACGCCGCGCTGCATGCCGCCGTTGGCCATCGGCGGCATGTTCGTGAGTCCCAGGCAGATCGCCCCGCCCGCCCGCAGGCGCTCGATCGTGAACGCGTCGCGCTGGGCGATCAGTTCGGCGAAGGCGGGGGAGCCCGCCGCGGCGGTGAGTCCCCGCACGAGGTAGCTGTCCTTCGCCGTGTAGGGGATGCCGTCCAGGGGTGAGAGGGTCTCGCCGCGGGCGCGGCGCTCGTCGGATGCCGCGGCTTCCGCGAGCGCATCGGGGTTGCGGACGACGACCGCGTTGAGGGCGGTCGCGGTGGCGGGCCCGTCGTACGCGTCGATGCGCGCGAGGTACGCCTCGACGAGTTCGACGGCCGTCGCACGCCCGTCGTCGAGGGCGGCGCGCAGCTCGGCGATCGAGGCGTCGACGACGTCGATCACGAGGTCACCCCGCGCGGCAGGGCCGGCTGCTGCTGCGTGATGCAGTGGATGCCGCCGCCGCGCGCGAAGATCGGGCGTGCGTCGACGGTGACGATCTCGCGCCCCGGGTAGGCATCGGCGAGGATCGCGCGGGCCCCGGCATCCGCTCTGTCCTCACCGAAGCCGCAGGCGATGACGCCGCCGCCCACGACGAGGTGGTTGACGTAGCTCCAGTCGACGAAGCCCTCGCCGTCGCGCAGGGTCGCCGGCGCGGGCAGCTCGACGACCTCGAGACGGCGTCCGGCGGCATCGGTCTGAGTGGCGAGCAGCTCGCGGAGCGCGGCACTGACGGCGTGGTCGGGGTGCGCCGCGTCGCGCTGCGTGTGCAGGAGCACGCGACCCGGGGAGGGGAAGGTCGCAACGATGTCGACGTGGCCGTTCGTGCCGAAATCGTCGTAGTCGCGGGTGAGGCCGCGCGGCAGCCAGATCGCCGTCGTCGTGCCGAGCGTGCGGGCGAGCTCCGCTTCGACCCGGGCGCGGTCGGCGTAGGGGTTGCGCCGCGGGTCGAGCTGCACCGTGTCGGTCAGCAGTACCGTGCCCTCGCCGTCGACGTGGAAGCCGCCGCCTTCGGCGACCAGGGTCGAGGAGATGAGTTCCGCGCCGACCTCGGCCGCGACGATGCGGGCGTGCTCGGCGGAGCGTTCCCAGCGTGCCCAGTCGTGTGCGCCCCAGCCGTTGAAGATCCAGTCGACCGCGCCGAGGACGCCGGGGCGCTCGTCGTCGATCACGAACGTCGGGCCGTGGTCGCGCATCCAGAACTCGTCGACGGGCGCTTCCAGGACCGTGACGTCACCCGGCAGCATCCTCCGGGCGCGCGCGAGCTCGGACGGATCGACGACCATCGTCACCGGCTCGAAGCGGGCGATGGCCGCGGCGACCTCCGTCCACGCCGCGTAGCCCTCTTCGCGCTCGGCGTCGGTGTCGCCCAGGGTCGGTCCCTCCACGGGGAAGGCCATCCACGTGCGCGCGTGCGGCGCGGTCTCGCTCGGCATCCGCCAGCTCATCGGCATCCTCGACTCTCGTGCGGTCCTGGAGTAGCTTATTGATCACATGATCAACTCATCGGAGGGTAGCGAGCCGATGCCGCAGACGTCAACCACCGGGCGCGCACGATTGAGCGCCGAGCAGCGCCGGGAGCAGATCGCGGGCGCTGCGCGCGAACTCGCGCTCGCCGACGGGTTGGATGCCGTGACGCTGCGCGCTGTCGCGACGCGCATCGGCGTGGCCTCCGGGTTGGTCGCCCACTACATCCCGAGCATGGACGACCTGGTCGCCGACACCTTCTTCGAGATCGTCGCCGGCGAGCTCGAGGAGGTGCGGGCGCTGCTTCCCGACGCTGCCGCTCCCGTGCGGATCGGCGCGCTGCTGCGGACGACGCTGGATCCCGCACGCCGCGACGTCACCCTCGTCTGGGTGCAGGCGTGGGCACTGGGCACGCGCAACGCTCCGCTCGCCGAGCGGGTGCGCGCGGCGATGGACGCCTGGCGTGCGCTGATCGCGGAGGAGGTCTCTCGGGGGATGGCGGCCGGCGTCATCCCGGCGGGTGACGCAGAGCCGCTGGCCTGGCACCTGCTCGCCATGATCGACGGACTCGGCGCGCACGCGCTGGTGGGTTGGGGGCCGGCGATCGCGCCGGTCGCGCCGGTCGCGCCGGTCGCGCCCGTGCTCCGTGCGGCCGCGGGGCTGCTGGGCATCGAGGCAGAGACGCTCAGTCCAGGCTCGCCATGACGTGCTTGAGGCGGGTGTAGTCCTCGAAGCCGTAGACCGAGAGGTCCTTGCCGTACCCGGAGTGCTTGAAGCCGCCGTGGGGCATATCCGAGACGAACGGGATGTGCGCGTTGATCCAGACGCAGCCGAAGTCGAGGTCGCGCGAGAACCGCAGCGCCCGCGCGTGCTCGCGCGTCCAGACGGATGCCGCGAGGGCGTACGGCACCCCGTTCGCCAGCGCGAGCGCTTCCTCTTCCGACGCGAACGGCTGCACCGTGAGCACGGGGCCGAAGATCTCCTGCTGTACGACCTCGTCGTCCTGGCGGACGCCCGTGACGATCGTCGCCTCGAAGAAGCAGCCGGCATCGCCCTGGCGGCGGCCGCCGATGGCGATCGTCGCGTGCGCGGGGAGGCGATCGACGAAACCCTTCACGCGCGCGAGCTGGTCGGCGTTGTTCACCGGCCCGAAGAAGGCATCCGGGTCGTCCGGCGCGCCCGTCTTCGCGTGATCGCGGGTGTGGGCGACGAGCGTGGCGACCAGCTCGTCGTGCACGGCGGCATCCACGAGTACGCGCGTCGCGGCGGTGCAATCCTGTCCGGCGTTGAAGAACGCGGCCTCCACGATGCCGCGGGCGGCGCGGTCGAGGTCGGCGTCGGCGAAGACGAGGGCCGGCGCCTTGCCGCCGAGCTCCAGGTGCACACGCTTGAGGTCCTGCGCGGCCGAAGCGGCCACCTGCATGCCCGCGCGCACCGAACCGGTGATCGCGACCAGCTGCGGGGTCGGGTGCTCCACCAGCATCCGGCCGGTCTCCCGGTCGCCGAGGACGACGTTGAAAACCCCGGCGGGCAAGATCTCGGCGGCGATCTCAGCGAGGCGCACGGTGGTCTGAGGCGTCGTCTCGCTCGGCTTCAGCACGACGGTGTTGCCGGCCGCCAGAGCCGGCCCGATCTTCCACACCGCCATGTTCAGCGGGTAGTTCCACGGCGTCACCTGGGCGACGACGCCGATCGGCTCGCGGCGGACGTACGACGTGAACCCCTCCGCGTACTCCGCCGCCGCCCGTCCGTCGAGGTCACGGGCTGCGCCCGCGAAGAAGCGGAGCTGGTCCACCGACTGCACGATCTCGTCGGCGACGAGGCTCGCGCGCGGCTTTCCGGTGTCCTGCGACTCCAGATCGGCGAACTCCTCCGCGTGCGCCTCCAGTGCATCAGCGAGGCGGAACAGCAGCAGTTGGCGCTGGGCGGGCGTCGTCCGCTTCCACGTGTCGAAGGCGCGGGATGCCGCCGCGAAGGCGGCATCCACCTCCTCCGCCGTCGATACCGGAGCGTGGCCGTACACCTCGCCGGTCACGGGGCTCACGAGCGGCAGAGCCGCACCCGATGACGCGACCGGTACGCCGTCGATGACGTTGCGGAGCACGGCCTGCGCCGCGGTCACGACGCCGCCTCGGCGTCGGTGACCTCCAGCGCGCGGTCGATGACGTCGAGGCCGCGCACCAGGTCGTCCTCCGAGATGATCAGCGGCGGCGCCACGTGCACGCGGTTGAAGTGCGTGAACGGCCACAGGCCCGCCTTCTTGCACGCCGCCGCGAACGCGGCCATCGGGGCGGCATCCGCTCCCGCCGCGTTGAACGGTACGAGCGGCTCGCGACTGTGCCGGTCGCGCACGAGCTCGATCGCCCAGAACAGGCCCAGACCGCGCACCTCTCCGACGGACGGATGCCGTTCGGCCATCTGCTCCAGTCGCGGGCGCACGACGCGCTCGCCGAGGTCGCGGACGCGCTCCAGGATGCCGTCGCGGCGGAAGACCTCGAAGGTCGCCACACCCGGGGCGCAGGCCAGCGGGTGACCGGAGTAGGTCAGCCCTCCCGGGAAGGAGACCGTGTCGAAGTGCGCGGCGATCCGGTCGGAGATGACGACGCCGCCCAGCGGCACGTAGCCCGAGTTCACGCCCTTCGCGAAGGTGATGAGGTCGGGCACGACGTCGAAGTTCTCGAACCCCCACCAGGTGCCCAGGCGTCCGAAGCCGACCATGACCTCGTCGGCGATGTAGACGATGCCGTAGCGGTCGCAGAGCTCGCGCACTCCCGGCAGGTAGCCCGGCGGCGGGATCAGCACGCCGTTGGTGCCGACGACCGACTCGATGATGATCGCGCCGATGGTCGAGGCGCCTTCCAGGATGATCGTCTGCTCGAGGTGGGCGAGCGCACGCTCGGCCTCCTGCTCCGGCGAGTCCGCGTGGAACGGCGACCGGTAGGCGTACGGGCCGAAGAAATGCACGACCGAGGCGTCTGCCGGCTCGTTGGCCCACCGGCGCGGGTCGCCCGTGAGGGTGATCGCGGTCGAGGTGTTGCCGTGATAGCTGCGGTACATCGCCAGCACCTTGCGCTTACCGGTGACCAGGCGCGCCATCCGGACCGCGTTCTCGTTGGCATCGGCTCCGCCGTTGGTGAAGAACACCTTCGAGAAGCCGTCGGGAGCGATCTCGCTGATGCGGCGCGCCAGTTCGCCGCGCGTGGCGTTGGCCATCGACGGCTGGATCGTGGCGAGGCGACCCGCCTGCTCCTGGATCGCCGCGACGAGGTCGGGATGCTGGTGGCCGAGGTTGAGGTTCACCAGCTGCGACGAGAAGTCGAGGTAGCGGTTTCCCGCGTAGTCCCAGAACGTCGCGCCTTCGCCTCCCGCGACCGGCAGCGGGTCGATGAGCGCCTGCGCGCTCCACGAGTGGAAGACGTGGCTGCGGTCGTCGCCGCGAACGGCGGCGTCGGCCGCCGGGTCGGCGATCGGGTCGATGGTGCTCATGATGTCTCCTCCGGATGCCGCGGACTCAGTGGTTGCTCGGGAAGCCGAGGCTGATCTGGCTCTCGCTGGGGTCGGGCCAGCGGGTCGTCACGACCTTGCTCCGCGTGTAGAAGTGGATCGACTCCGGGCCGTAGATGTGCGAATCGCCGAACAGGGAGTTGCGCCACCCGCCGAACGAGAACGCGCCCACCGGCACCGGGATCGGCACGTTGATGCCGACCATACCGACTTCGATGTCGAACTCGAACTGGCGGGCGGTGCCGCCGTCGCGCGTGAACACCGCGGTGCCGTTCGCGAACGGACTCGCGTTGATGAGAGCGACCGCCTCGTCGTACGTCGCGACGCGGGCGACGGAGAGCACGGGGCCGAAGATCTCCTCGTCGTAGACCCTCATGCCGGGGGCGACCCGGTCGACGAGCGAGACGCCGATGAAGAAGCCATCGCCCTCGAAGCGCTGTGCGGTGCCGTCGACGACGACCGTCGCGCCCTCCGCGGCGGCGCCGGCGACGTACGAGGCCACCTTGTCGCGGTGCTCGCGGGTGATGAGCGGTCCCATCTCGCTCGCGGCATCCGTGCCCGGCCCGATGGTCAGCCCGGCGATGCGCTCCGCGACCTTCGCCACGAGGGCGTCGGCGACGTCGTCTCCGACCGCGACGAGGACCGAGACGGCCATGCAGCGCTCGCCGGCCGAGCCGTAGGCGGCCGAGACGGCGGCGTCGGCCGCGGCATCCAGATCGGCGTCGGGCATGACGACCATGTGGTTCTTCGCGCCGCCGAGAGCCTGAACGCGCTTGCCGGCCGCGGCGGCCCGCTCGTAGATCGAGCGGGCGATCGGGGTCGAGCCGACGAAGCTGACGGCACGGACGGTGGGGGAGTCGAGGATCGCGTCGACGGCCACCTTGTCGCCGTGCACGACGTTGAGGACACCGGCGGGAAGGCCCGCCTCCTCGTACAGACGCGCCAGGAAGAGGGCGGCGGAGGGGTCCTTCTCGCTCGGCTTGAGGACCACCGTGTTGCCGCAGGCGATGGCGGATGCCGTCATCCACAGCGGCACCATCACCGGGAAGTTGAACGGCGTGATCGCGCCCACGACGCCCACCGGCTGCTTCACCGAGTGCACGTCGACGCCCCGCGACACCTGTTCGGCATGCTCGCCCTTCAGCAGGTGCACGAGCCCGGCGGCGAACTCGACGTTCTCGATGCCGCGGCTGATCTCGCCCTTCGCATCCGAGAGCACCTTGCCGTGCTCGGCGGTGATGATCGCGGCGAGCTCGTCGGCGCGTTCGACCAGCAGGTGGCGGAGGCGGAAGAAGACGTCCGCCCGCTTGATGAGGCTCGTCGCGCGCCAGGCCGGCAGCGCCGCCGCGGCCGCCGCGATCGCGGCATCCGTCTCGGCGGTCGACGCGAAGGCGACCTCGGCCTGCGCGGCACCGGTCGCGGGGTCGTAGACGGGGCCGGTGCGTTCGGTCGATCCGACGGACTGGCCGGCGATGTGATGACGGATGAGGTCCATGAGGGCTCCTGTTCGGACAGTTCGACCGGGTCGTGACATGCTTATGCTGACGGAGCACAGGGGGGAGACGCAGGTGTCTGATCGTCGCGATGTGGACGGTTCTCGGACAGAACGTCCGGCCGCCGTTCTGCCGACCGTCTCCGAGGTGCTGGCCCTCGACGCCTTCGCGCCCGGCGCCCCGGTCGTCGTGGTCGGCGGAGCCGCGTTGGAGGCGCCCGTGCGCTGGGTGCACGTCTCCGACAGTGCGGATGTCGCGCGACTGCTCGAAGGCGGAGAGCTGCTCCTGTCCACCGGTTCGGGATGGCCGGACGATCCGCGACGGCTGGCGCACTTCGTCGCGCAGCTGGCCGAGGTGGGCGCTGCGGGCATCGTGCTCGAGCTGGGCGCCCACTACCGCTACGTGCCGGCGGTGCTGGCCGATGCCGCACGCAGCGCCGACATCGCGCTGATCGTGCTGCACCGAGAGGTGAAGTTCGTCACCATCACCGAGGCCGTGCACCGCCGGATCATCGCCGACCAGACGGCGGCTCTGGAAGCCCGCGACGCGGTGCGCACCCTGTTCACGGGACTTGCGCTGCGCGGGGCGCCGACGGAGTTCATCGTCGAGCAGGTCGGTCTCACGCTGGCCGCCCCGGTGGTCTTGGAGAGCGTCGGACACGAGGTCGTCGTCGCCCACGTCGGCGGTGCCACCGAGACCCGCACGCTCCGCGACTGGGCGCGTCGGTCCCGCGCCGCCGCCTCGGCACCCGACCGGGAGGGGCGCACGATCGTGCCGGTGGAGGCCCGCGGCATCCGCTGGGGATGGCTCGTGGCGCTGCCCGGCGCCGCCCACCTCGCCGGACGCGACGCCGTGCTCGAGCAGGCGGCCACCGCGCTCGCCCTCGGCAGGCTCGCCGATCCCGGCGGCGAGGAGTGGTCGCGGCTGGGGCGTCGGCGCGTGGTCGACGCGCTGATCGACGGACGATTCACCAGCCTGTCCGCGGTGGCGGCGCGATTGGATGCCGCGGGCATGCCCCTCGTCGGCACGGTGGCCTTCGCGGTGGTCGCCCTCGTGTCGTCGGGCCGGGGCGGCGACGCGGTCACGGTCGCGGCCGCCGCCGACATCGCCGCCGCGGCGGTCGGCGCGCGCGTCGTGTGCGGCACGAGCACGACCCTCGACGACGGGTCGGCGCTGGTGCGCACGCCGCTGATCCTGGCGGTCGCGGGCCGCGCGACGAGCGCTGCCGACAACCGTGCCGACGCCTTCGCCGTCGCACTCGAAGACGCCTTGCGGGCGGGGTCGACGTCGGCGCGGGCGCGGGTCGTGCTCGGCCCGGGCGCGGTCATCCCCGCGCTCGAGCCCGCGGCCGCGTACGAGCGCGCGGTCGGAACCCTCGTCGCGGGCCTTCGCGAGACGATCGACCTCGTCGGTGCCGACGACAGCTTGCGAGGCGCTTCCCGCCGCGGCGCGGACGGCCGGCGCGTGGCCGAGCGTCCCCTCACCCGGGTGGTGGCGGCGCTACGCGACGATCATCGCCTCGTCGCGCACGCGGAGCGGATGCTCGATCCGGTGCTGGCCGACGGTCGCGCTCGGGGCGGCGACCTTTTCGAGGTGCTGACGGCGCTGCTCGCGCATCCGTCCAACCGCACGGCGGCCGCCGAAGCGGCGCACCTGTCGCGGTCGGTGTTCTATCAGCGCATCGCCCTGCTCGAAGACCTTCTCGGCGTCGATTTCGACGATGGGGAGCAGGTCGCCGCTCTCCACGTCGCCGTGCTGACCCATCGGCTGCACGCGGCCGGGTGAATCCGCACGCGGCTGTTGCCTTCTGTATGCATTAGGGCACCGAAAGCGGTCATCGCTTCCTCGCAGCCTCGCTGATGTATACACTATGGGTGTCGAGAGGAGACCGCGTGCGTGCCAGTGACCGTGCCTACCGGGTGCTCCTCGACGAGATCCAGTCCGGCGATCTGGCGCCCGGCACGGTGCTCGCCGAAGTCGAGCAGTCCGTCCGCCTGGGCGTGAGCCGCACGCCGCTGCGCGAAGCACTCGGGCGCCTCCTCGCCGACGGCCTCGTCGTGCAGCCGTCGCCGCGACTGACGGTGGTCAGCGACATCGATGCGGGCGACATCCGTGAGCTCTTCGAGGTGCGCCGCGCCCTGGAGGAGACGGCTGCGCGCCTCGCCGCCGGCGGGGCAGAGGGAGCGCTGTTCGCGGCGTTGGCCGGTGAGTTCGCCCGCACGGATGCCGCCGCCGACCCCGACGCCTACTACGCGCTCATCGCGCGCTTCGACGAAACGCTCGACGCGGCCGTCGCCAACGACTATCTGACCGCGGCCCTGAAGACCGTGCGCACCCACCTCGTCCGGGTCCGCCGGCTCGCGCGCGACAATCCGGCGCGGCTCGCGGCATCCGTCGCCGAGCACCGCCTGATCGCATCCGCCGTCGCCGCAGGCGACGCGGAGCTCGCCGCGCACGCCACCCACGTCCACTTGCACAACGCGCTCGTCGCCATCCTCGCCTCGTTGGAAGGAACCCCATGACCGTCATCCACCACGTCCGTGTGCACCGGAGCGAAGAGAACCTCGCCCGCGAAGACCAGCTCGCACACAAGATCGCCGAGGTCGCCGCCGACCCGGTCGCCGTCGAGCCCGCCGTCGTCGAGATGATCATCAACCGCGTCATCGACAATGCGTCCGTGGCGGCGGCATCCCTCACCCGGGGCCCCGTCACCGCGGCGCGCGCCCAGGCCCTCGACCACCCGGTCTCGCGGGGAGGTTCGGGTGCGACGGTGTTCGGCGAGCCGAACGAGGTGCGCACCAGTCCCGAGTGGGCGGCGTGGGCGAACGGGGTGGCCGTGCGCGAGCTCGACTACCACGACACCTTCCTCGCCGCGGAGTACTCGCACCCGGGCGACAACATCCCGCCGATCCTCGCCGTCGCCCAGCACGTCGGCGTCGACGGCGCGGCCTTGGTGCGCGCCATCGCGACCGGCTACGAGATCCAGATGGACCTCGTGCGCGCCATCAGCCTGCACAAGCACAAGATCGACCACGTCGCGCACCTCGGTCCGTCGGCGGCCGCCGGCATCGGCACCCTGCTCGGACTCGACGCCGACACCATCGCCCAGGCCGTCGCGCAGGCGCTGCACACGACCACGGCCACCCGTCAGTCCCGCAAGGGCGAGATCTCCACGTGGAAGGCGCACGCCCCCGCCTTCGCCGGCAAGATGGCGGTCGAAGCCGTCGACCGTGCGATGCGCGGGCAGACCTCTCCGTCGCCGATCTACGAAGGCGAAGACGGCGTCATCGCATGGATGCTCGACGGCAAGGATGCCGCGTACGACGTTCCGCTTCCCGCGCCCGGCGAGCCCAAGCGCGCGATCCTCGACTCGTACACGAAGGAGCACTCCGCCGAGTATCAGGCGCAGGCGTGGATCGACCTGGCCCGAAAGCTCCACGGCAGCCACCCCGAGCTCGCCGACCCGGCGAAGGTGGAGAGCATCGTGCTGCACACGAGCCACCACACCCACTACGTGATCGGCTCGGGAGCGAACGATCCGCAGAAGTACGATCCGCAGGCCTCCCGCGAGACCCTCGACCACTCGATCCCGTACATCTTCGCCGTCGCGCTGCAGGACGGCGGCTGGCACCACGTCGACTCGTACCTGCCCGCTCGCGCCGCCCGCGAAGACACGGTGGCGCTGTGGCACAAGATCACGACGGCGGAGGATGCCGAGTGGACCCGCCGGTACCACTCCGAGGACCCCGACGAGAAGGCGTTCGGCGGACGCGTGGAGATCCGTCTCACGGACGGGTCGACGATCGTGGACGAGATCGCCGTCGCCGACGCCCACCCGCTCGGGGCGCGCCCGTTCGCCCGCGCCGACTACGTGCGCAAGTTCCGCCTGCTCGCCGAGCCCGTGCTCGCCCCGGCCGAGATCGAGCGGTTCCTCGCTCTCGCCGAGCGGCTGCCCGAGCTGACCGCCGACGAGGTGCGAGAGCTCAACATCGTCGCCCGCGACGGCGTGCTGGCCACGGCGGCGAGCCCGAAGGGGCTGTTCTGATGCGTGGTCTCGGCGACGGACCGTACCGTATTCAGTCTCCATCGCGTGCTGACGACGCGGCGCCCGCGGAATTCCCCGGCGGGCCCGCTCCGTCTGCTTCGCGCAGACTGAATACGGTACGCCGCAGAGCACAGACAGGAGGCTTCTGATGCTGTACGCACAGACTCCGGCCGCCGAGAAGCGGCGCCTGCTGCGCGAGCGGCTCGCCGCGGGCGAGCTGCTGCGTTTCCCCGGGGCGTTCAACCCGCTGTCGGCCCGGCTGATCGAGCAGAAGGGCTTCGAAGGCGTCTACATCTCGGGCGCCGTGCTGTCGGCCGACCTGGGGCTTCCGGACATCGGCCTGACGACGCTCACCGAGGTCGCCGGGCGCGGGCAGCAGATCGCCCGCATGACCGAGCTCCCCGCGATCATCGACGCCGACACCGGCTTCGGCGAGCCGATGAACGTCGCCCGCACGATCCAGACGCTCGAGGATGCCGGGATCGCCGGCACCCACATCGAAGACCAGGTCAACCCGAAGCGCTGCGGCCACCTCGACGGCAAGCAGGTCGTCGACGCCGACACTGCGCTCCAGCGCATCCGCGCCGCCGTCGACGCGCGCCGCGATCCGAACTTCCTCATCATGGCGCGCACCGACATCCGCGCCGTCGAGGGGCTCGACGCCGCGATCGACCGCGCGAGGGCGCTGGTGGATGCCGGGGCGGACGCCATCTTCCCCGAGGCGATGCGCGATCTCGCCGAGTTCGAAGCGGTCGCGAAGGCGGTCGACGTGCCGATCCTCGCCAACATGACCGAGTTCGGCAAGAGCGAGCTGTTCGCCGTCGATGCGCTGCGGGATGCCGGGGTGCAGATCGTCATCTGGCCGGTGTCGCTGCTGCGCATGGCGATGGGCGCCGCCGGTCGCGCACTCGATACGCTGAACGACGAGGGACACCTCACCGGGCGGCTGGGGGAGATGCAGCACCGCGCCGACCTGTACGACCTCATCGATTACGAGTCGTACAACCACTTCGACCAGAGCGTCTTCAACTTTCAGATCACGAAGGAGTGACCATGCCCGACATTCACAAGGGACTCGCCGGGGTCGTCGCCGACGTCACGGCGATCAGCAAGGTCAACCCCGAGACCAACTCGCTGCTGTACCGCGGCTACCCCGTGCACGAGCTGGCCGCCACCCAGTCGACCGAGGCGGTCGCCTACCTGCTGTGGAACGGCGACCTGCCGACGGACGAGCAGCTCGCGGCGCTGCGGTCGACCGAGCGCGCGCACCGCGCCCTGCAGGATGACGTGAAGGCGGCGATCGACCTGACGCCGCTCGACGCGCACCCGATGGATGAGGTGCGCACGGCGGTCAGCGTGCTGGGCGCCCGCGACCTCGCCGGCACGGGCTCGGTGCTCGACGCCACGGGCACGCCCGAGGAGAACCTCGAGCGCTCGATCCGCCTGTTCGCGGCGCTGCCGGCGATCGTGTCCTACGGCCAGCGCCGTCGCCGCGGCGAGGAGCTCATCGCGCCGCGCGACGATCTCGACTACGCCGCCAACTTCCTCTGGATGACCTTCGGGGAGGAGTTCGACGACGTCGTGGTGGATGCCTTCAACCGCTCGATGATCCTGTACGCCGAGCACTCGTTCAACGCCTCGACGTTCACCGCGCGCGTCATCACCTCGACCCTGTCCGACCTGTACTCGGCCGTCGTCGGCGCGATCGGCGCGCTCAAGGGGCCGCTCCACGGCGGGGCGAACGAGGCCGTGCTGCACATCTTCGACGAGATCGGCGACGCCGACGAGGTGGAGGCCTGGCTCGACCGCGCGCTCGCCGAGAAGCGCAAGATCATGGGATTCGGGCACCGCGTCTACAAGCACGGCGACTCGCGGGTACCGACCATGAAGGCGGCGCTCGACACCCTCATCGACTACTACGACCGCCCCGACGTCGAGGCGCTGTACACGACGCTCGAGCGCGAGTTCGTCGAGCGGAAGGGCATCTACCCGAACCTCGACTACCCGTCGGGTCCCGCGTACAACCTGATCGGGTTCGACACCCTGACCTTCACGCCGCTGTTCGTCGCGGCGCGGGTGGTCGGCTGGACCGCGCACATCATGGAGCAGGCCGCGTCGAACGCGCTCATCCGTCCGCTGTCGGAGTACGTCGGCCCCGACGAGCGGCACATCGCGGGCTTCGTCGACGAGGCCGGCACCTCGACGATCACGCTCCGCGCCGCCGAAGCCGAGGGCTGATCCGGCTCGAAGCATCCTCGTCCCGCCCCGCCCCGCGCCGGCGCAGCGCGCCCGGCGGCACCGGGTCGGGGCGAGGATGCCTCACACCCGGATCATGGCTGAATGAGAGGATTCTCATACCGAACTGTGACCGGTCCCAGTAGCGTCGGGGGTACCTGCTCAGGGCACGGTGCCGTGCTCGCACACCCCGGGAGCTCCGCGTGCCTCAGTCGACGACGACCCTGTCCACCCCCGCGCGGCGCGCGTTCGCGCTGCTCGCCGCCGCCGTCCTCGTCGGGGCCGGCGCCGTCGCCGTCACTGCCGCGCCCACCCTCGCCGCCGATCGCGTGCCCACGCTCGTCGGCGACCTGCAGAGCGAGCTGGGATGCCCCGGCGACTGGGATCCCGCGTGCGCCGCGACCACGCTCGAACCGGTCGACGGCACCACGCAGTACGCGCGCACGTTCGACGTGCCGGCGGGCACGTACGAGTACAAGATCGCGCTGAACGGCGCGTGGGACGAGAGCTACGGCGCCGACGGCGCGGCCGGGGGAGCGAACATCCCGCTCACCATCGCCGGACCGGCCTCGCTCCGCTTCGTCTACGACGACACCTCGCACCGCATCGCGATCGAGACCAACACCTTGGCATCCGGGTATACCGCTGCCGACGACGCGATCGTCTCCGCGCCCGTGCGCCAGGCCGGCGACGGCAAGCAGTTCTACTTCGTCATGACCGACCGGTTCGCCAACGGCGACACCGCGAACGACACCGGCGGCCTCACCGGCGACCGCCTCACCACCGGGTTCGACCCGACCTCGAGCGGCTTCTACAACGGCGGCGACATCGCGGGCCTGCGCGCGAACCTCGACTACATCGCGGGACTCGGCACGAACGCGATCTGGCTGACGCCGAGCTTCATGAACAAGCCCGTCCAGGGCGAGGGCGAGAACGCGAGCGCCGGGTACCACGGCTATTGGATCACCGACTTCACCCGCATCGACCCGCACCTCGGCACGAACGACGAGCTGAAGGCCTTCATCGACGACGCGCACAGCCGTGGCATCGACGTCTACTTCGACATCATCACGAACCACACCGCCGACGTCATCTCGTACGCCGAGAACCAGTACACCTACATCGACCAGGCGACGAAGCCGTACACCGATGCCGCGGGGAACGCCTTCGACCCCGCCGACTTCGCCGGCACCGACACGTTCCCGACGATGGATGCGGCCACGAGCTTCCCGTACACCCCCGTCGTCGACCCGGCCGAGGCGAACGTGAAGGTGCCGGCCTGGCTCAACGACGTCACGCTGTACCACAACCGCGGTGACTCCACCTATCAGGGCGAGTCGACGACGTACGGCGACTTCTCCGGGCTCGACGACCTCATGACCGAGAACCCGGCCGTCGTGAACGGCTTCGCCGACGTGTACGAGTCGTGGATCGACCTCGGCATCGACGGATTCCGCATCGACACGGCCAAGCACGTCGACTTCCCGTTCTGGCAGCAGTGGACGGCCAAGGTGCTCGACTACGCGCACAGTCAGGGCAAGCCCGACTTCTTCATGTTCGGCGAGGTGTACGACGCCGACCCCGCCGTGCTCTCGCCGTACGTGCGCGACACCGACATGAACTCGGTGCTCGACTTCGCGTTCCAGTCGGCCGCGACGAGCTTCGCCAAGGGCGGCGACGCGCAGGTGCTGCAGAAGATGTTCGCCGGCGACGACCGCTACACGACGCCCGACTCGTCGGCGACGGCGTTGCCGACCTTCCTCGGCAATCACGACATGGGGCGGATCGGCTACTTCCTGAAGAACACGCCGGATGCCGAGCAGCGTGACCTTCTCGCCCACGACCTGCTGTTCCTCAGCCGCGGCCAGCCGGTCGTCTACTACGGCGACGAGCAGGGCTTCACCGGGGCCGACCCCGGCGGCGACAAGAGCGCCCGGCAGACCCTGTTCGCGAGCGAGGTGCCGGAGTATCAGAACCAGACCCTGATCGACGGCACGCCGGTGGGATCGGCCGACCGCTACGGCACCGACACCGCCCTGTACACGCACATCGCCGGGCTCTCGGCGCTGCGCGCGCAGCATCCGGCACTCGTCGACGGCGCGCAGATCGAGCGGTACGCGAAAGACGGCGTGTACGCCTTCTCGCGCGTCGGCGCCGACGAGAAGGTCGAGTACCTCGTCGCGCTCAACAACACGGCATCCGAGGCGACCGTCACGGTGCCGACGCTGACGGCGGATGCCTCGTTCACGGGTGTCTACGGCGCGACGGGCTCGCTCACGACCGGCGCCGACGCCACGGCCGCCGTCACGGTTCCCGCCCTCTCCGCGGTCGTCTACCGCGCGGACGCCACCGTGACAGCCCCCGCCGCGCCTGCGCCCCTCGAGGTGACGGCGCCGGCCGCCGGTGCGGGGCTGTCGGGTCAGGTCGCCGTCTCGGCGACCGCCGACCAGTCGTGGCGGCAGACGAGCTTCGCCTGGCGCGTCGTCGGCGGTGACGAGTGGCACCCGCTCGGCACGGCCGAGGACACGACGCCCGGCGTCTTCCACGACGTCGCGGGTCTCGCCGCCGGCACGCTCGTCGAGTACCGCGCCGTGTCGACCGACGCTGCCGGTGGCCGCTCCGCGGCATCCACCTACGCCTCCGTCGGCAACCGCGTGAACCTCGTCGACGACCCGGCGCCGGAGGAGCCCGACGACGCGACGCCGTACGACTTCGTCAGCATTCCGGGGTCGCTGAACACCGAGATGGGCTGCGCAGACGACTGGGCGCCCGACTGCGATCAGGCGCAGATGACCCAGGTCGATGGCATCTGGCGGCTGACGGTCGACCTGCCCGCCGGCGACTACGAGTACAAGGTCGCGACCGAGAAGAGCTGGGACGAGAACTACGGCCAGGGCGGCGTCGCGAGCGGCCCGAACCTCGTCCTCCGCCACGCCGGCGGACCGGTGACCTTCTGGTTCGACCCGCGCACGAAGGTCGTGCAGTCGAGCGATGACGGCCCCGTCGTCACCCTCGCAGGCTCGTTCCAGTCGGAGCTCGGCTGCGCGGGCGACTGGGCGCCCGACTGCCTGCGCGCGATGATGTTCGACGGCGACCGCGACGGCGTCTACGAGTTCTCGACGACGAAGCTGCCCACCGGCTCGTACGAGCTGAAGGTCGCGCACGGGCTCAGCTGGGCGGAGAACTACGGCGCCGACGGCGCGCGCGACGGCGCGAACATCGCGTTCTCGGCCACCGAGGGCAAGCGCGTCTCGTTCCGCTACGACGTGGCGACGCACCTGCTCGAGATCGTCTCGGCCGACCCGCCGCTCCCCGGCACCGGCCAGTCGCGCGCGCACTGGATCGACGCCGACACGATCGCGTGGCCCGGCGAGCTCGGCGCACCCGCCGTCGGTGCGACCTGGCAGCTGTACGGCTCGGCCACGGCGGCGCTCGCCGTCTCGGACGGCGACGTCACCGGGACGGACGGCGACCCGGTGACGCTGACACGCGTCGGCGACGGGCTGACCGACGCGCAGCGCGCGCGCTTCCCGGCTCTCTCCGGCTTCGTCGCCCTGCACGTCGAGGGGCAGGACCGCGACGCCGTCGCGACGCTCCTACGCGGGCAGCTTGCCGTCGCGCAGCGCGGTGCCGACGGCAAGCTCACCGCCTACACCGGCGTGCAGATCCCGGGCGTGCTCGACGACCTCTACGCCGACGCCGTCGCTGACGACGACCTGGGGGTCTCCTTCCGCGGATCCAAGCCGACCTTCCGCGTCTGGGCGCCGACGGCGCAGACGGCGACGCTCCTGACGTGGGATGCCGGTGCGACGGGCGATCCCGCGCGGCGCGAGGCATCCTTCGATTCGGCATCGGGCACCTGGAGCGTCACGGGCGGGAAGGCGCTGACCGGCGACGAGTACCTCTGGGAGGTCGCGGTCTACGCCCCGACGACCGGAAAGGTCGAGACGAACCAGGTCACGGACCCGTACACGGTCGCGCTCACGGCCAACTCGACCCGGTCGGTCGCGATCGACCTCGCCGACCCTGCGTGGGCGCCGAAGGTGTGGAAGAAGACGAAGGCGCCGGTGATCGCGCGCGACGTCGACCGTGCCATCTACGAGCTGCA
Source organism: Microbacterium sp. SCN 69-37 (assembly GCF_001724435.1). NCBI lineage: Bacteria > Bacillati > Actinomycetota > Actinomycetes > Micrococcales > Microbacteriaceae > Microbacterium > Microbacterium sp. SCN 69-37. Next base: position 58,924 of record NZ_MEEL01000016.1, on the reverse strand, counting down.
CATCCGCGACTTCTCGATCGGCGACGAGACGGTGCCCGAGACCGAGCGCGGCACCTACCTCGCCTTCGCCCGGGACAGCGCCGGCACGCAGCAGCTGAAGCAGCTGGCATCCGCCGGCATCAACACGGTGCACCTGCTGCCGTCGTTCGACATCGCGACGATCGAGGAGAACCGCGCCCAGCAGGCGGTGCCCGCGTGCGACCTCGCGTCGTTCGCGCCCGACTCCGCCGAGCAGCAGGCCTGCGTCGCGGCGGTCGCCGACACCGACGGGTTCAACTGGGGCTACGACCCGTTCCACTTCCAGGCGCCCGAGGGCTCGTACGCGGTGAACCCCGAGGGCGGGGCGCGCGTGGGCGAGTTCCGGACGATGGTCGGGTCGCTCCACAAGATGGGGCTGCAGGTCGTGCTCGACGAGGTGTACAACCACACCTCGGCCTCGGGGCAGGCGGACACGTCGGTGCTCGACAAGGTCGTGCCGGGCTACTACCAGCGCCTCGACGGCAACGGCGCCGTGCAGACCTCCACGTGCTGCCAGAACGTCGCCACCGAGCACGCCGTCGCGCAGAAGCTCATGGTCGACTCCGTCGTGCTGTGGGCGAAGGAGTACAAGGTCGACGGCTTCCGGTTCGACCTGATGGGGCACCACTCGAAGGACAACATGCTCGCCATCCGGGCCGCACTCGACGAGCTGACCCTCAAGAAGGACGGCGTCGACGGGAAGAAGGTGTACCTCTACGGAGAGGGCTGGAACTTCGGCGAAGTGCAGGACGACGCCCTGTTCGTGCAGGCGCGGCAGGGGAACCTCGGCGGCACCGGCATCGGCACGTTCAGCGATCGCCTCCGCGATGCGGTGCACGGCGGCAGCCCCGTCGACGCCGGCTCGACCTTCCGCCAGGGGTACGGCACGGGGCTCGCGACCGACCCGAACGGCGACCCGATCAACGGCACCCCCGAGCAGGCGCTCGCCGACCTCGGTCACCAGACCGACCTCGTCAAGCTCGGACTCGCCGGCAACCTCGCCGACTTCGCCCTGACGACCGCCGACGGCAGCGTGAAGAAGGGAGCGGAGCTCGACTACAACGGGCAGGCGGCGGGCTATGCCGACGAGCCCGAGGAGATCATCAGCTACGTCGACGCGCACGACAACGAGACGCTGTACGACCTCGGCGTGCTGAAGCTGCCGAAAGACACGACGATGGCCGACCGGGTGCGGATGAACACCGTGTCGCTCGCGACCGTGACGCTGTCGCAGACCCCGTCGTTCTGGCACGCGGGCACCGAGCTGCTGCGGTCGAAGTCGCTCGACCGCAACAGCTACAACTCGGGCGACTGGTTCAACAGGATCGACTGGACCGGTCAGGAATCGACGTTCGGGTCGGGGCTGCCCCCGGCCGCCGACAACCAGGAGAAGTGGGCCGTCATGCAGCCGCTGCTCGCGGACCCCGCCCTGAAGCCCGGGCCGGCGGACATGGCCGCGGCGGAGGCATCCGCCCTCGACCTGCTGCGGGTGCGGGGCGAGGTGCCCCTCCTGCGACTCGGCTCGGCCGACCGCATCGAGCAGAAGGTGTCGTTCCCGAACAGCGGCGCCGGCGCGACGCCGGGCGTGATCACGATGCTCGTCGACGACACGGTCGGCGCCGACGTCGATCCCGACCTGGCCGGTGCGCTCGTCGTCTTCAACGCGTCGCCCGAAGCGACCACGCAGACCGTGCCCGCGCTGTCGGGGCGCTCGTTCACGCTCACGTCGGCGCAGGCGAACGGGTCGGATGCCGTCGTGAAGACGACGACATGGGATGCCGCCACGGGCACCGTCACGGTGCCGGCCCGCTCCGTCGCGGTGCTGACCGAGGCCCAGCCGGTCGCGACCCACGTGATCGCGCAGCCGAGCCGACTGCTCGTGCGCCACGGGTCGTCGGTCAGTGTGTCGGGCAAGGTCACGGCCGACGACCGCAGCGCGCCCGTCGGCACCGTCACCGTGACCGACAACGGCACGACCGTCGCGACGGTGACCCTGGATGCCGACGACCGCGGCCGGTTCTCGGTGACGCTGCCGGCGCTCCGCCGCGGCCTGCACGTCGTGCGGGTCACCTTCACCGGTGCCCCCGGCTGGCTCGACTCCCGCGCGAGGGGGGTGCTGCCCGTCGTCGCGTACTGACGGGCGCGGACGGCGCGGACGGGCGGCGGGCCGCTGACCGGTGCGCGTGCTGACACGCGCGCGGGCAGGAGACAGGATGGATGCCATGAACATGCGCACCGCCGTCATCGTCGACGCCGTCCGCACCCCGTCGGGGCGCGGCAAGCCGGGCGGGGCGCTCAGCGGCATCCATCCCGTCGACCTCGCCGCGCACGTGCTGCGCGCGACGCTCGAACGCAACGGACTCGACTCCCGTCAGATCGACGACGTGCTGCTCGGCTGCGTCAGCCAGGTCGGCGAACAGACGATGAACATCGCGCGTCAGGCGGTGCTCGCGGCCGGATTCGACGAGCGCGTTCCGGCGACGACGATCGATCGGCAGTGCGGATCGAGCCAGCAGGCCGCGCAGTTCGCGGCGCAGGGCGTCATGGCCGGACAGTACGACATCGTCATCGCCGGCGGCGTCGAATCGATGAGCCGCGTGCCTCTCGGGGTCGCGGCATCCGTCGCCGGTTCACCCTTCTCACCGGGGTTGCACGCGCGCTATCCCGACGGACTCGTGAACCAGGGCGTGTCGGCCGAGCTGATCGCGGCGCGCTGGGGCTTCTCGCGCGACGAGCTCGACGCGTACGCGGCCGAGTCGCACGAACGCGCTGCCGAGGCGCAGGTCCAGGGCAGATTCGCCTCGCAGCTGCTGGCCGTCGACGGTGTCGAGATCGACGAGACGGTGCGCCCGGGCACCACCGTCGCGGGTCTTTCCGGCCTCGCGCCGGCCTTCCGCACCGATGCCATGGCGGAGCGCTTTCCCGAGATCGACTGGCTGATCACACCCGGCAACTCTTCTCCGCTGACCGACGGCGCCTCCGCGGTGCTCATCATGAGCGAGCAGAAGGCGCTCGAGCTGGGGCTGACGCCGCGTGCGCGCTTCCACGCGTTCGCCGTCGTCGGCGACGACCCCCTGATGATGCTCACGGGGCCGATTCCCGCGACACGTCGCGTGCTGGAGCGCGGTGGCCTGACGATCGACGATCTCGACGCGTACGAGGTCAACGAGGCGTTCGCCCCGGTGCCGCTCGCGTGGGCTGCCGAACTCGGCGCGGATGCCGCCAAGCTCAACCCCTGGGGAGGGGCGATCGCCCTCGGGCACGCGCTCGGCTCCAGCGGCACGCGACTTCTCGGTACGCTCCTCGCGCACCTCGAGTCCACCGGCGGACGGTACGGACTGCAGACCATGTGCGAGGGCGGGGGCATGGCGAACGCCACCATCATCGAACGGCTCTAGAACGCCGCGTCCATTTACTAGGACGTCCATGTAAAATGATCGCTGTGCCCTACCGGGCGCACTTCCGGCTGTCGATCTGTTTCACAAGGACGTGACGCGATGAGCATGACTGTGTCCCCTTCCCTCTCCGCCGATGAGCGGGGAGCCATCCTCGAAGCCGTCCGCGACTTCGCCCGGACGCGGCTGGAGCCGCACGCGCTGGAATGGGATCGCGACAAGCACTTTCCGCGGGATGTGCTCGCCGACGCCGGAGAACTCGGCCTCGGAGGGCTGTACGTGCGTGAGGACGTCGGCGGCACCGCGCTGACGCGTGAGGACGCCGCACTCGTCTTCGAGCAGCTGTCGATGGGCGATCCCACGATCGCCGCGTACATCAGCATCCACAACATGGTCGCCTGGATGATCGACAGCTACGGCACTCCGGCGCAGCGCGAGCAGTGGCTGCCGCGTCTGATCACGCTTCGCGACCTCGGCGCCTACTGCCTCACGGAGCCCGGCGCGGGCTCGGATGCCGCGGCCATCACGACCAGCGCGATCGCCGACGGCGACGGCTATGTGCTCACCGGGGTCAAGCAGTTCATCTCCGGCGCGGGTGAGGCATCGGTCTCTGTCGTCATGGCCCGCACCGGCGAGCCCGGCGCGCGGGGCATCAGCGCCTTCCTGGTGCCGGCGGATGCCGCGGGCCTGAGCTTCGGGCCCAACGAGCGCAAGATGGGGTGGAACGCGCAGCCCACCCGTCAGGTGATCCTCGACGAGGTGCGGGTGCCGGCATCCGCTCTGCTGGGCGGCGTGGGCGAGGGGTTCCGCATCGCGATGAGCGGGCTCAACGGGGGGCGGGTCAACATTGCGGCCTGCTCCGTCGGCGGTGCCCAGTGGGCGCTCGATCGTGCCGTGCGCTACGTGCACGAGCGGTTCACGTTCGGCGAGGCCCTCGCCGAACGGCAGAGCGTCGTGTTCGCCCTCGCCGACATGGCCACGCAACTGCAGGCGGCCCGGGCGATGGTGCGCGACGCGGCTCGCGCGATCGACGTCCGTGCCGACGACGTCGCCGTGCAGTGCGCCATGGCCAAGCGCTTCGCCACCGACGCCGGCTTCGAGGTGGCCAACCGGGCGCTGCAGCTGCACGGCGGCTACGGGTATCTGCAGGAGTACGGGATCGAGAAGGTGGTGCGCGATCTTCGGGTGCACCAGATCCTCGAGGGCACGAACGAGATAATGCGCGTGATCATCGGCCGCGACGTTCTGGGAGCATGAGGACATGAGCGACTACTCCACGATCCTCGTGTCCACCCGCGGCCGTGTCGGATGGATCACCCTCAACCGCCCCGAGGCCCTCAACGCCCTCAACTCGACCCTGGTCGAAGAACTCGCCGCCGCGGCGACCGCGTTCGATGCCGACGAGCAGATCGGCTGCATCGTCGTGACGGGTTCGGAGCGCGCCTTCGCCGCCGGTGCCGACATCAAGGAGATGGAGGACAAGTCGCCCGTCGAGATGTCGCTGCGCAGCCCCTTCACCGGACTGGAGGCCTTCTCGCGCGTCCGCACGCCGGTCGTCGCGGCCGTCGCGGGGTACGCGCTCGGCGGCGGCTGCGAGCTGGCGATGGCGTGCGACATCATCCTGGCTGCCGACACCGCCCGCTTCGGTCAGCCCGAGATCACTCTCGGCGTCATCCCCGGCCTCGGCGGCACGCAGCGTCTGCCGCGTGCGATCGGCTACTACAAGGCGGCAGAGCTCGTGCTCACCGGACGGATGATGGATGCCGCCGAAGCCGAGCGGGCCGGCCTGGTCTCCCGCGTCGTGCCCGCCGCCGACCTGCTCGCCGAGGCAGAAGCGATGGCCGAGCAGATCGCCGCGAAATCGCTTCCCGTCCTGTACGCCGCCAAGGAGTCGCTGCGCGCCTCGCTGGAGACCGGCGCCGCCGAGGGGCTGCGCTTCGAGAAGCAGGTCTTCACATCACTATTCGCGCTGGACGACCAGAAGGAGGGCATGGCCGCCTTCCGGGAGAAGCGTGCGCCGCGATTCACGAATCGCTGACGACATCGCCCGCCGACCGGCGCAGTCGGGCGACGATCGCGACGAGGTCTTCCACGTCGTCGGCTGTCAGGCCGGGCGCGGCGAACACGGCGTCGTTGAGCGCCGCGGTGGCCTGAGCCGCGAGGTCACGCCCCGCCCTCGTCAGGGCAACCAGCGTCGCCCGACGATCGCCGGGGTGCGGCTCGCGCGCGACGAGCGCGGCCGCTTCAAGACGGTCGACGGTGTTCGTCACGCTCGTCGGGTGCACTTGCAAGCGGCTCGCCGCCGACGACAGCGGCATCCGTCCGTCACGGGTGAAACTCAGCAGCGTCAGCAGTTCGTAGCGGGCGAACGTGAGCGAGAACGGCTTCAGGGCCTCGTCGACGCGCGCGAGCAGAATCTGGTGCGCCCGCATGATGCTCGTCACCGCCGTCATCCCGGCCGCGGCGTCGACCCAGCCGTGCGCCACCCACTGGCGGCGGGCCTCTGCGATCGGATCGCGTGGCGACGACGGCGTGCGGCTCACGGGCATCTCCTCGAACGGCTCGGCGCCCGGAGTGCCGTGCGCGCTGGTCTCACGCTAGCGCGGACCTCGATCCGTCCCCACGGATGATCCTGAGTCTCAACGGATGCGATACTGAGTCGCACCTTCTAGAATGAATGCGTCGCAAGGAGAACCGATGAAGATCGTGGTGCTGGTCAAAGAAGTCCCCGACACCTACGGCGACCGCAAGCTCGACCTCGAGACCGGTCTCGCCGAGCGCTCGGCCTCTGAGCGCGTGCTCGATGAGATCGGGGAGCGCGCACTGGAGGTGGCTCTGTCGTATGCCGACGCCCACCCCGGCACGGAGGTCGCTGTCGTCTCGATGGCATCGGAGGAGGCTGCGGCCACCATCCGCAAGGGGCTCGCGATGGGCGCGGCATCCGCTCTGCAGGTCGTCGACCCGGCGCTGGCCGGCGCAGATCTGGGCGTGACCGCGGCCGTGCTCGCCGCGGCGGTGCGGCGAGCCGGGTTCGACCTGGTCATCACCGGCAATCTCTCCACCGACGGCACCGGCGGCGTCCTTCCGGCGATGATCGCCGAGCACCTGCAGGTGCCGCAGGCGACCGCGCTGTCGTCGGTCACGATCGGCGAGGGGGAGATCACCGGCACGCGCGCCACCGACTTCGGCACCGCGCAGGTCAGTGCGACGCTGCCGGCCGTCATCTCGATCACCGAAGCCCTCCCGGATGCCCGGTTCCCGAACTTCAAGGGCATCATGGCGGCGAAGAAGAAGCCGTTCGAGATCGTGTCGCTGGCCGACCTCGGCGTCGACGTCGACCCGTCCGCGGCCGCGCAGTCGATCATGACGGCGGTCGCCGAGAAGCCTCCGCGCGGTGCGGGAATCAAGATCGTCGATGAGGGCGACGCCGGCGACAAGCTCGCCGCCTTCCTCGTCGAGAACCGACTGGCCTGAGAACGGTGCTGGGAACGATGACGATGGAGAACGTGATGGTGGATGTCGCCTCGGACGCGATTCTCGTCCTGCTGGATGTCACCCCGGCCGGTGAGCTGGCCGGCTCGGCCGCCGGACTGCTCGGCGCCGCCGCCGGCATCGGCACGCCGGTCGCGCTGGTCGTCGCCGGTGACGAGGCGCATGCCGCACTCGCCGAGGCGGCGGGTGCGCTGGGGGCTGCGGTCGTGCTCACCGCGGGGCTGGGCGGTGCGGACGGATCGCTGACGGTTCCTCTGGTCGATGCCGTGGACGCGGCATCCGCGCTCGTGAAGCCCGACGCCGTGCTCGTTTCGAACTCCATCGAGGGCCGCGACATCGCCGGACGGTACGCGGCACGCTCGCGTGCGGCCCTGGCCGTGGATGCGGTCGGCGTCTCCCGCGACGACGAGGGCGTGCTCGCGCAGCATTCCGTCTACGGCGGGGCGTACAACGTCACGAGCGCGGCCACCTTCGGTCCTCTCGTGGTCACGGTGCGCCAGGGGGCGGTCGAAGCCCGTGCCGCGGCCGTCGCCGAGCCGCGGGTGGTGCCGCTGGCGGTCGCCGCCTCGGGCGCGCCGGCGGCGCGCATCACCGGATTCGAAGCCGAGGTCGCGGCGTCGTCGCGGCCGGAGCTGCGCGGCGCGGCGAAGGTCGTCTCGGGAGGGCGCGGACTCGGCTCGGCCGAGAAGTTCGCGCTCGTCGAACAGCTCGCCGATGCCCTCGGCGCGGCTGTGGGCGCCTCGCGGGCCGCCGTGGATGCCGGGTACATCCCTTACTCGCACCAGGTCGGTCAGACCGGTGTGTCGGTGTCTCCGCAGTTGTATGTCGCTCTCGGCATCTCGGGCGCGATCCAGCACAAAGCCGGCATGCAGACCGCGAAGACGATCGTCGCGATCAATAAAGACGGCGACGCCCCCATCTTCGACATCGCCGACTTCGGCATCGTGGGGGACGTGTTCACGGTCGTCCCGCAGCTGATCGCCGCCCTCGACGCCAGGAAGGCCTGATGGCGACCGGCGGATCGTCGATGCGTCGCGGGCTGCCGCGCATCGCCGGGGGTGAGCCGTGGCCGCCGGCCGCGAGTGCACCCGCGGAGGTCGCCGTGGAGGCGACCCCTGTCGTGGAGAGCACTGTCGCCGAGGCAGACATGGCGCCGTCCGCGGTCGCACCGACGCACTCGGGGGAACAGGCGACCGCGGTGGCCGCCTCCGCACTTTCCCGCGGCAGCGAGACCGTCGTACGCCGGGGCTTGCCGCGCGTCGCCGGAGGCGAGCCGTGGCCGACCGGCGTCGTCGCTGCTGCCGCTGACGCCGAGGCGGCGTACGCGGAGGCGGCCGCGGTCTCCGCGCCGACGCCCGGACCCGCCGCGGCCGACGGCGCCCCATCGGTGCGACGCGGGCTGCCCCGCGTCGCGGGCGGCGACGCCTGGCCACCCGCCGGCACCGAGGTGGCTGCCTCGACCGCGGTCGCCGTGGCCGCCGTCGATGCCGCGGCGCCCGGTGAGGAGAATGCCTCCGCGGAGGTCGCCCACGCCGCCGACAGCCCTCTCGTTCCCGCCGTCGCCGAGGGTCCGCGTGCGCCGCTGACAGTACCGCGGACCGCCTGGGCCGGTCGTGCCGCGTCGCGTCGGCCGCAGCCGAAGCCTGAACTGCAGCGCATCGGCCCGTTCACGAAGACGCAGTGGGCGGGCACCGTCATCGTCGGCGGGATCGGGCTCCTGTTCGCGGCGGGCATGGCCGTGCTCGCGGTGCGGTTCCTGCTGAGCCTCGACGGCCCGCGCGATTTCCTCGCGACCTACCCCGGTGAGTATCACCTGCCCGACGGTGCGCCCGTCGGCATCCCCGCGTGGCTCGGCTGGCAGCACTTCTTCAACGTCTTCTTGATGGTGCTGATCATCCGCTCGGGGCTCACGATCCGCCGCGAGAAGCGGCCGAGCGTCTTCTGGGCGCCGAAGAACAACCCCAAGGGCAAGACGAGCCTGACGATCTGGTTCCATCAGGCGCTCGACATCCTGTGGCTCATCAACGGCGCCGTCTTCATCGTGCTGCTGTTCGTCACCGGCCAGTGGATGCGGATCGTCCCCACGAGCTGGGAAGTCGTCCCCAATGCCCTCAGCGCCGCGCTGCAGTACGTCTCGCTGGACTGGCCGACCGAGAACGGCTGGGTCAACTACAACGCGCTGCAGCAGCTCGCCTACTTCTCGACCGTCTTCATCGCCGCCCCGCTCGCCGCGATCACCGGCTTCCGGATGAGCGGGATGTGGCCGAAGAAGAACCTGAAGCTCAGCGCCGCCTACCCGATCGAGTGGGCGCGCAAGGTGCACTTCCCGGTGATGCTGTTCTTCGTCGTGTTCATCGTCATCCACGTCGTTCTCGTGCTCGCGACCGGGGCGCTGCGCAACCTCAACCACATGTACGCCGCGCAGGGCTCGGTCGACCCGACGGCCTATGCCGACAACTGGACCGGCTTCTGGCTGTTCGTCGTCTCGCTGGTCGTCATCGCCGCCGCATGGGTCGCGGCGCGGCCCCTCGTACTCGCCCCGATCGCCCGCCTGTTCGGCACGGTCAGCGGACGCTGACGCGCGCGATCAGCGTCCCGACAGTGGCCGCCGCTCAGTCGAGCATCTCCGCAGAATGCGACGAACTCCGCATCCGATCGGCGATCTGGATGCGGAGTTCGTCAGAATCTGCGGAGTTCGTCAGCGCGGTGGGGCCGGCCGAACCCGCGACGCGGCAGGCGCGATCAGCGCACGAAGCGGACCTCGGTGAGCGTCTCGCCGAGGAACGGCTCGGTGTGCGTGGCTCCGTCGAGCGTGAAACCGTTGCGCGCGTAGAAGCGGTGAGCACGCGGGTTGTCCGCGGCGACCCAGAGGTAGAGCTCCTCGTCGGCGTCGACCGTCGCGTCGAACAGCTGCTGCCCGATGCCGGTGCCGTGGAACTGGTCGAGCAGGTAGATGAAGTAGAGCTCACGCGTGCGCGGAGCGTCGCGGTCGCGCGCCGGGCCCGAGCCGGCGAATCCGACGATCTCGCCGCCGACGAGGGCGGCGAACATCTTGAACTCGGGGCCCTGCTGGGCCCAGTGCGTCCACAGCTCGGCGAGGCGCTTGGGAGAGACGTTCTCGAGAGCGGCCTTGCTGATGAGGTGGTCGTAGGTCTCGTGCCAGCACGTCGCGTGGACCCGTCCGAGGGCCTCGGCATCCACGTCACGAACGGGACGGACGACGGTGTCGGTCTGCGCGGTGATGTCGGTGGGGGCTTCCATGGCCAGACTCTACGGCGGCCCTTCCGATTCACGAAATCGATGGATGCCGCGCTCCACCCTCGTCGCGGCGGCACCACGAGGACTGTGGGAACCCCACAAGAGATGCCAGGAGCCCATCGGGGAATCCGCTAGCATCGCGCTTCGTGAACGTATGGTGGCGGACCCTCCTGACGATCTGGCGCGCGAAGGTGCTGCTGCATCGGCGCGGCCCCATGCCGCCACGCAGTGTCGGTCGGCTGCGGCTTCGGACGCTGCCCACCGACATCGATCTGCTCGGCCATATGAACAACGGCCGCTACGCCTCGCTGTTCGACCTCGGCCGCTTCGACCTGCTGATCCGCACCGGCATCTGGGATGCGATGAACGCGCAGGGCTGGTACGCGGTGGTCGCCAGCGAGACGGTGACCTTCCGCAAATCGCTGCAGCTCTGGCAGCGCTTCACGGTCGAATCCCGCCTGTACGCCCACGATGACAAGGCCGTCTACCAGATGCACCGCGCGGTCGTGGACGGCGAGGTCTATGCCGAGATGATCGTCCGCGCGCGCTTCCTGCGCCGCACCGGCGGCGTGGTGAACACCGACGAGCTCTTCGAGGCGCTCGAGCGGCCGGATGATCTCCCACCGCTGCCGCAGTGGGTGGCCGACTGGGCTCGCGACAGCGCGCTGCCCTCGACGAAGGCTCCCGCGCCGAGCGAGTGGGACTGATCCCGCAGGGATGCCGGCGTCAGACCCGACGCGCGACGAACGCGTCGGCGAGAGCCTCGCGGACGCTGCGGATGCCGGGACGGCTGCGGCTGGATCGGCGCGCGGCCGTGAAGATCTCGCGAGCCGGGTCGCCCGGAAGCGCGCTGAGGTGCACCGGGGGTGCGCCGCCGGCCCACAGCAGATCGGGCAGCAGTCCGACGGCGTGACCGGCGGCGATCAGCTCGGCATGCCCGCTGAGGTCGGCGAGCTCGAAGCGCACGTCGGGCTCGAACCCGGCGGCGCGGCACTGCTGCATCGCCCACTCGCGCGCCGCCGTGCCGCGCGGCTCCATCACCCAGGCGTGTTCGGCCAGGTCGGCCAGCGGCCCGGTGGCGCGCGCCGTCGCCAGTCGGATCGGATCGACGCCGAGCAGATCCCGATCGAGCGCCGATCGGTGGGGGCGAGTGAGCCCGGGGTACTGCTCGGCGATCGCGAGGTCGAAGCCGCGCGCTCCGAGCTCGAACAACCCCTCTTCGGGCGGCAGCTCGGAGATCTCCACGCGCAGGCCCGGCGTCCGCTCGGCGAGCAGGGTCAGGGCTGCGGGCACGAGAGCGCGGGCGGCCGTCTGCAGCACGGCGAGACGCACCGGCGCGATCCCGAGGCGGGTGTCTTCGAGTTCGCCGCGGATCTCCTCGTCGGCATCGAGGGCGCGCGCCGCGTAGGCGGCCAGCGTCTCGCCGTGCGCGGTCAGCCGCACGCGGCGTCCATCCGGAGCGAGCAGCGCCACTCCCGCCTCGCGCTCCAACTGCGACAACTGCTGCGAGATCGTGGACGGGCTGTACGCCAAGGCCTGTGCGACGGCGGCGATCGTGCCGCGCTGGGCGAGTTCGTGCAGCAGTCGGAGGCGTTTCAACTCGAACACGCGCGCTCCTTCCGTCACCCGTCGCCGTCGTCTCGGCTGCGTCGTGGTCGCGCCGGAGAAAACATCGCTGTCATCGAACGATATCCGTCAAAGATCATCGCTTTTGCCGAATCATATGCGTGCCTCACGCTGGACGCATGGACACAGTGCACTCTGGAGACGTGACCGACGACACCACCACGCCCCCCTCGGCATCCCGGCTCGCCGACAGCGCCGTCTCCCTCGCGCGACGCTGGGTGGACGAGTCCGCGGCGGCCGACGTCGATCCCGCCGCCGAACGGCTCGCCGGCGTGCTCAAGGACCCCCACGGGCTGCCGTTCACGATCGGCTTCGTCGACGGCGTCATGCGTCCCGAGTCGTTGAGCGCCGCCGCGGCGAACCTGCAGCGCGTCGCGCCGCTGGTGCCCGAGTTCCTGCCCTGGTACCTGCGGGCCGCGGTGCGCACCGCCGGTGCCGTGGGGCCGCTCCTTCCGGCGCCGACGGTGCCGCTCGCGCGCCGCGCGCTGCGCGAGATGGTCGGCCACCTCATCGTCGATGCCCGCCCCGACAAGCTGGGCCCGGCGTTGACGGCCATCCGCGCCTCGGGTGCGCGCCTCAACCTGAACCTCCTGGGCGAGGCCGTGCTCGGCGAGGCCGAAGCGCTGCGCCGCCTGGACGGCATCCACGATCTCATCCGCCGCGACGACGTCGACTACGTCTCGGTGAAGGTGTCGGCCATCGCGAGCCACATCTCGATGTGGGCCTTCGACCAGGTCGTCGACCGGGTGGTCGACCGCCTGCTCCCGCTGTACCTGACGGCCGCCTCCTCGGCGGGGCCCGAGTCCGCTCAGACGTTCATCAATCTGGACATGGAGGAGTACCGCGACCTCGACCTGACGATCGCGGTGTTCACCCGGCTGCTGGAGGATCCGCGGCTGCGTGATCTGGAGGCGGGCATCGTCCTGCAGGCGTACCTTCCCGATGCGTTGCCGGCCCTGCGGCAGCTCACCGCCTGGGCTCAGCAGCGGGTCGACGACGGGGGCGCCCGCATCAAGGTGCGACTCGTCAAGGGCGCGAACCTCGCGATGGAACGGGTGGATGCCGTCATGCACGGCTGGCCGCTGGCCACCCATGCGAGCAAGCTCGACGCCGACGCCAGCTACCTCCGGTGCCTCGACGAGGCGCTGCGGCCGGAGAACTCGCGCGCGGTGCGCCTCGGCGTCGCCGGCCACAACCTCTTCGACATCGCGTACGCGTGGCTGCTGGCGGGGGAGCGCGGCGTCCGGGACGACGTCGAGTTCGAGATGCTCCTCGGCATGGCACAGGGACAGGTGGCGGCGGTCTCGCGCGAGGTCGGCCACGTGCTGCTGTACGTGCCGGTCGTGCGGCCCGACGAGTTCGATGTGGCCATCAGCTACCTCGTGCGCCGATTGGAGGAGAACGCGTCGAGCGACAACTTCCTCTCGGCCGCTTTCGATCTTGCCGAAGATCCGGCGATGTTCGCGCGGGAGCGCGACCGCTTCCTCGCCTCGCTGCTGCGGGCGGCCGACCCGGCGCTTCCCGTGGGGCCTCAGCGGACGCAGACCCGGCGGGACGACGCGGCGAGCGGCGCAGCGACCCCCGCCCTCACCCGTCCGGAGCCCGCAGCCGAAACGGCGGAGGGAGCCGCCGACGGCGATCTGACGCAGGTGGTTCTCGGTATCGCCGACGGTCGGGGTGACGGCGGGTCGTTCGTCGACACCGCGGTCTTCGACCTTCGTGAATCCGTCCGCGCCGAGGGTGCGCCGGGGTTCGCGAACGCGCCCGACACGGACCCCGCACTGCCGGCCAACCGGGCCTGGGCCGACGAGATTCTGGCGCGGATCGCCGGGTCGCGCGCCGGAGAGTCGACCATCGCCGCTGCGCGCATCGACGATTCGGCGTCGCTCGAAGAGACGGTCGCGCGCGTTCGGGCCGCCGGCACACGGTGGGGCGCCGTGCCCGCGGACGATCGAGCGAAGGTTCTGCGTGCGGTCGCGCGTGCGCTCGAGGCTCGGCGCGGCGAGCTCATCGAGGTGGCCGCGAGCGAGACCGGCAAGGTGTTCGCCGAAGCCGATGTCGAAGTCAGCGAAGCCGTCGACTTCGCCAACTACTACGCCGCGACGGCGCGCGAGCTCGATCGGGTGAGCGGCGCGGTCTTCGTGCCTGCGGCGCTCACGGTGGTCGCGCCGCCCTGGAACTTCCCCGTCGCGATCCCCGCCGGCGGAGTGCTCGCTGCGCTTGCGGCGGGCTCGGGTGTCGTGTTCAAGCCGGCTCCTCAGGCGCGCCGCTGCGCGGCCGTGGTCGCCGAGGCCGTCTGGGCGGCGTTGGACCTCGAGGGCGTCGACCGCGACATCCTCGCGCTGGTCGACGTCGACGAGGAGGAGCACGGCCAGCGGCTGATCGCGCACCCCGACGTGGATCGTGTGATTCTCACCGGCTCGTGGGAGACCGCGCAGCTGTTCCGCTCGTGGCGGCGCGACCTGCCGCTGCTCGCCGAGACGAGCGGCAAGAACGCCATGATCGTCATGCCCTCCGCCGACCTGGATCTCGCGGCATCCGATCTGGTGAAGAGCGCCTTCGGTCACGCCGGGCAGAAGTGCTCCGCCGCCTCGCTCGCGATCCTGGTGGGACCGGTGGCGCGCTCCGAGCGGTTCGCGCGCCAGCTCGTCGATGCCGTCCGCTCACTGCGCGTGGGAGCGCCCTCCGACCCGTCGAGCGAGGTCGGGCCGGTGATCGAGACGCCGCGCGGCAAGCTCGAGTGGGCCCTCACGACCCTCGAGGAGGGTGAGAGCTGGCTGGTCGCTCCCGAACTCATCGAGGGTTCGGCCGACGCCGATGCTGCTCTGGCCGGGCGCCTGTGGCGGCCCGGCATCCGCGTGGGGGTGCGGCCGGGGTCGCGCACGCATCTGGAGGAGTTCTTCGGCCCGATGCTCGGCATCATGCACGCCTCCTCGCTGTCGGAGGCGGTCGAGATGCAGAACGCCGTCGCGTACGGCCTGACGGCGGGGCTGTACACCCAGGACCCCGCCGACCTCGAACTGTGGCTCGATCAGGTCGAGGCGGGCAACCTCTACGTCAACCGCGGCATCACCGGGGCGATCGTGCAGCGCCAGCCCTTCGGCGGCTGGAAGCGCTCGTCGGTCGGCGCCGGCACGAAGGCCGGCGGCCCGAACTATCTGATCGGACTCGGCTCGTGGCGGCCCTCGGCGGGTGGCGCGCCGTCATCGACGCTGCACCTGCGTGGGCTGGATGCGCGCATCACGACGCTCATCGAGTCCGCCCAGCCCTCGCTGGACTACGAGGCCTTCGAGTGGCTGCGTCGCGGCGCGCTGTCCGATGCCGTCGCCTGGGATCGGGAGTTCGGCCGCGTCAAGGACGTGTCACGGCTCGGTGTGGAGCGGAATCTCTTCCGGTATCGGCCCGTCGAGGTGGCGGTGCGCGCGACGAAGGATGCCGCGTGGCAGGCCCTGCTGCGCGTCGTGGTGGCGGGCGTTCGCGCGGGTGGCGGGATGACGATCAGTGCACCGGTGGGGCTTCCGGCCGGCGTGCGTCGCGCGCTCGGTGATCTCGACATCGCGGTGTTCGTCGAGACCGACGAGCAGTGGATCGAGCGCCTGCAGGCGGCACGCGAAGACGGTGACGCACCGCGCGTGCGGCTGGTCGGGCCGGCGGCATCCGTCGCCCGCATCCAGGACGCCCTCGTCAGTGCGACCGACGGTGACGTCGACATCGCCGTCTACGCCGGAGAGGTCACCACCGCCGGGCGCATCGAACTGCTGCCGTTCCTGCGCGAGCAGGCCGTGTCGATCACTGCGCACCGCTTCGGCAACCCCGACGACTGGAGCGCGGAGGTCATCTGATGCAGCCGGCGTTCGTCGAGGTCCGTGAGCTCTCGGCATCCGACGTCGATCGGACGCCTGGGCTACGTCGCAACGGGTGAGACGTCCACGGTCACCTATGACTATGTGGATGCCGAGGGCCGGGCGCGCACGGCCACCGAGACCGACGAGCGCCTCGTGAAGGTGTGGAACGCAACCGTCGCCGACTCGCCAGCGAGAGAAACAACTTATCTTTCTGGCGATGGAAGGTCGCGCGAGCGAGCATGATTCTGGCGCATCTGGGGAGCGCCAGACGGGGATCGACTCACGCGCGGTTGTGCGTCCGATCGGACCGTCTTGTGACACGCCGGGGGGAGTGTCGCTCTGGGGCCGGGGGATTCACTCGACCCCAGAGCTCCCGCCCGATTCGCAGTCGCGCTCGTCCGTCTCGACCGGAACCATCAGCCCATACACCAGTGCGCGCACTCCGAGACCGAGAAGCGTCCACGCGCCTTCGGGGAATTCGTCCGATGCGCTCGCCGCGACGGTCGGGTGGGGGGTGCCTTCGATCGCCCGCAACGCGAAGCCCTCCGACATCGCTGCCAGCAGCTCGGTGAAACCCTCGATCGTGAGCGGGCTGCGCAGGCGCACGCCGTAGGCCTCCATGAGCCAGAGGTAGAACCGTGCGAAGGCCGCGGTGGATCCCTGGCGACGCTCTCGCGTCGCCTCCTGCAGCTCGGGCCAGGTCTCGGCCGCCGCCCGCAGAGCCAGGGTCACGAGGAACTGCTGCGCGTCCAGATCGTGGGTCGGATCGTCGGTGTCGAGTGTGATGCTCTGCACATGCGCGGCAGCCGCCGTGCGGATCACCTCGTCACCGTCGGCCGCCGCCGCGACGAGATCCTCGATCGCGGCACGCGGATACTCGGCGGGGTCGCTGCGGATGCGCAGCCGCACCATCGCCACTGCGAGGTCACGCTGATAGTCGCTCTGATCGGCCCACAACCGATACGCCGCTCCGGTGGTCAGCCCCGCCCGTCGCAGTACTTCCTGCAGACGGATGTGCTGCACACCGGCCGCCACCCCGCGCTCCAGCAGCATCTGCATGCCGACGCGCAACAACAGTGCGCGCGTTTCCTCTCCCGTGCGGCGGGCCATGGGACGAATCTACTCAGGGGAATGAAACCCGCAACGGTCTTGACAGTCTCGGCGGATGCCGAGGGTGCTCTGGCAGAATGGGGATGGCGAGGAACGAGGATCTCGAATGCCCGACCGTATCGCCCATCACCGCCGCTACCTGATGTGCCGACCCGAGCACTTCACGGTGCGTTATTCGATCAATCCGTGGATGGAGCCGGCGCGACCGACCGACACGGCCAAGGCCGTGCGTCAGTGGCAGACGCTGTACGACACGTACCTCGCCCTCGGACACGAGGTCGAACTGATCGACCCGCTGCCGGGACTTCCCGACATGGTCTACACGGCCAACGGCGGTTTCGTCGTCGACGGCCGAGCGCTCGGAGTCCGCTTTCGTGTTCCGGAACGGCGAGGGGAGGAGCGTCCGTTCATGGACTGGTTCGCCGCCGCCGGCTTCGAGGTGATCGAACCGGTCGAGGTGCAGGAGGGTGAGGGGGACTTCCTTCTCGTCGGCGACACGATCCTCGCCGGCACCGGATTCCGCTCCGTCGGTGACAGTCATCGCGAGGTCGCCGATGTCTTCGGCCGCGAGGTCGTCTCCCTCCGCCTGATCGATCCTCGGTTCTACCACCTCGACACCGCGATCTGCGTGCTCGATCCGGTCGAAGGTGAGGGCGGGGTGGATGCCGCGAACATCGCCTACCTGCCCTCGGCGTTCGACGAGGCGTCGCTGCGGCTGCTGGAAGAGCGTTACCCCGACGCGATCCTCGTGTCGGACGAGGACGGCGCCGTGTTCGGCCTGAACGCGGCATCCGACGGCCGTCACGTCTTCCTCTCCCCGCGCGCCACCGGGTTCGATGCCCAGCTGCGCGATCGGGGCTACGTTCCCGTTCCCGTCGACCTGTCAGAGCTGCTGCTCGGCGGCGGGGGCATCAAATGCTGCACGCTCGAACTGCGAGGAATGAAATGAGCTCCGCCATCTCCATCGACGAATCCTCCGCCGCCCTCATCGCGGCCGAGGACGAGCACGTCGCGCACAACTACCACCCGCTGCCGGTCGTCATCGCCCGCGGTGAGGGGGCCTGGGTGACCGACGTCGAGGGCAAGCGCTACCTCGATCTGCTGGCCGCCTACTCCGCCCTCAACTTCGGTCACCGCCACCCCGCCCTCCTGGCCGCCGCGACCGCGCAGCTGGGACGGGTCACGCTGACGAGCCGAGCGTTCCACAACGATCAGCTCGGCACCTTCGCCGCGGCGCTCGCGGAGCTGTGCGGCAAGGACCTCGTGCTGCCGATGAACACCGGTGCGGAGGCCGTCGAGACGGGGATCAAGGTCGCCCGCGCGTGGGCGTACCGCACGAAGGGCGTCGCCGCGGATGCCGCGACCATCATCGTCGCCGACGGCAACTTCCACGGGCGCACCACGACGATCGTCGGCTTCAGCGACGACGAGCAGGCTCGCGCCGGCTTCGGCCCCTTCACGCCCGGATTCGTCCGCGTGCCGTACGGGGATGCCGACGCCATCGCCGCCGCGATCGACGAGAACACCGCCGCGGTGCTGGTCGAGCCGATCCAGGGTGAGGCGGGCGTCGTCATCCCGCCCGACGGCTACCTCCGCGCCATCCGGGAGGTGTGCGACCGCGAAGGCGTGCTGTTCATCGCGGACGAGATCCAGTCCGGGCTCGCGCGGGTGGGTACGACGTTCGCCTGCGACCGGGAGCAGGTCGTGCCCGACGTGTACCTGCTGGGCAAGGCGCTCGGCGGCGGGATCGTGCCCCTGTCGGCGGTGGTCGCCGACCGCGACGTCCTCGGGGTCATCCGTCCCGGCGAGCACGGGTCCACGTTCGGGGGCAACCCGCTCGCGGCGGCCATCGGTGCCCAGGTGGTGCAGATGCTGGCATCGGGCGAGTTCCAGGCGCGCGCCACCGCGCTCGGTGAGCACCTGGAGGCCACGCTGGCACCGCTCGTCGGCAACGGTGTCACCGCGATCCGCGTCGCCGGGCTCTGGGCCGGCGTCGACATCGACCCGGCGCGCGGAACGGGACGCGAGATCGCCGAGCGGCTGCTCGCGCGGGGGGTTCTCGTGAAGGACACGCACGGACAGACGATCCGCATCGCGCCGCCGCTCGTGGTCCGTGCGACCGAGCTCGACTGGGCCGTCGAGCAGCTGCGGCTCGTCCTCGAGGGCTGAGAGCCGCCCGGCCTCAGGTCACGGAGACCGAGACCCGCGGCCACCCGGTCGCGCCGTCCGGCGCCGGTGGGGCGACCGTCGGCGTCTGCGGCTGCCCGTCGGTCCCGATCGCTCGTGCCACGATCGTGTGCGGCCCCGCCGTCGCCCGCCAGGGGAGGGACCACTGCACCCACGTGTCGGGCGAGATCGCGGTGGCGAGCGTCGCGTCCTGCCAGTCCCCGCCGTCGATCTGCACCTGCACACCGCGAACGCCCACGTGCTGCTGCCAGGCGACGCCGGCGATCACCGTGTCGCCGGCCGCGACCGTGTCGCCCCGCCGGGGGACGTCGATGCGGCTCGCGAGCTTGATCGGGCCCCGCTCGGACCACCCGCGCGGCGTCCAGTAGCCCTGCGCATCGGCGAAGCGCGTGACCTCCAGATCGGTCACCCACTTCGTCGCCGACACGTAGCCGTACAGGCCCGGCACGACCATCCGCACGGGGAAGCCGTGCGCGATCGGCAGCGGCTCGCCGTTCATGCCCACGGCGAGGATCGCATTGCGCTCGTCGGTGAGGGCTTCCAGCGGCGTGCCCGCGGTGAAGCCGTCGATCGACGTCGAGAGCACCATGTCGGCATCCGCCTGCACGCCGGCGCGCGAGAGGAGGTGACGGATCGGATAGCCGAGCCAGCGTGCGGTGCCGATGAGATCGCCGCCCACCTCGTTCGACACGCACGTCAGGGTGGTCACGCTCTCTTCGAGAGGGAGGGCGAGCAGCTCGTCCCAGCCGATCTCCACCTCGGTGTCGACCTTGCCGTGGATGCGCAGACGCCAGGTCGCCGGATCGATCTGCGGCACCGCGAGCGCCGTGTCGATCCGGTAGAAATCGCTCGTGGGGGTGATGACGGGCGCCAACTGCGGGATGCCGAGATCGGCGCCGGCCGGCACGCTCACGGTCGTCGTCGCGCGCGGAAGGGTGATCGCCGCACGGACCGCGGTGGCGGCACGGGCCCCCGTCTGCAGCGCCCACCCGCCGACGGCGGCCAGGGCTCCCGTCGCCGCCGCGCCGGCGGTCCAGAGGAGGAAGGTGCGGCGGGAGGTGCCCGCAGGCATCGCGGCGTTCGGCACGGCCCGTGGCGGTGCGGCCGCGAGAGCCCGCGGGACGAGCAGGCTCAGCCCGAGGAGGGTCGCCCCGGCGCCGACCGCCGGCGGCACGACGGCGAGGGCCGCGGCATCCGCCCGGGTGACGGCCGCTCCGGCGCCGACGAGACCCAGCACGACGACCAGCGTCTGCGCGGCTCCCATCGAACGGCGGGCGAGCAGACCCGCCGCCGCGCCCAGCAGGAGCAGCCCGAGGGCGACCGCGGTGACGAGCGCCGCCTTGTCGCCGGTGCCGAACAGAGCGATCGCGAGGTCCTTTCCCCACGGCGGGGCGAGGTCGATCAGTGCCCCGCCGACGGCGGCGATGGGACTCGCCCCCACGAGGGCGCCGGCAAGCTCGCCGAGCCCGGCACCGAAGGCGGCGGAGGCCGCGCCGGCGGCGGCTGCCCGTGCTCGCGTACGCATGCGCTGATCCTAAGTCGCCGCGGACGGCGCGCGGGCGGATGCCGCGGCATCCGTCGTCACACTCAGGAAACACGGCCCGGGCTAGGCTCATGGCATGGGTGACCTGTTCGACGGATACGGCTCGACGCTGGCTCCGCGCAAGACCGTCTCCGGCGTCGCGGCCTTCGACGAGATGTTCGCGGCGCCCGCCCCCGCCGGCGCCGCAGCGACCTCCCGTCCGGCGTACCGCGAGCTGTATCAGGCGCTCGCCAAGATGACTCAGGAGGAGCTGCGCGGACGCACCGAGTCGCTCGCCAGCTCGTACCTCGCGCAGGGCGTGACCTTCGACTTCGCCGGAGAGGAGCGTCCGTTCCCGCTGGACGCCGTGCCCCGTGTGATCCAGTACGACGAGTGGTCGAACATCGAGAAGGGCGTGCAGCAGCGCGTGCGCGCCCTCGAGGCGTTCCTCGACGACGCCTACGGCCACCAGCACTGCGTGCGCGACGGCGTGCTGCCGGCTGCGCTGATCGCCTCCAGCCAGTACTTCTACCGCCAGGCCGCCGGCATCCACTCGGCCAACGGCGTGCGTATCCAGGTGGCCGGCATCGACCTCATCCGCGACGAGAACGGCGAGATGCGGGTCTTGGAGGACAACGTGCGGGTGCCGTCCGGCGTCAGCTACGTCATCTCCAACCGTCGGGTGATGGCCCAGACGCTCCCCGAGCTGTTCGTCTCGATGCGGGTGCGTCCCGTCGGCGACTACCCCAACAAGCTGTTGCAGGCCCTCCGCGCCTCGGCCCCGCCCGGCATCGACGACCCGAACGTCGTCGTGCTGACGCCGGGTGTGTACAACTCGGCCTATTTCGAGCACACGCTGCTGGCGCGGCTCATGGGCGTCGAGCTCGTCGAGGGGCGCGACCTGCAGTGCGTCGGAGGCAAGGTCTTCATGCGCACCACTCGCGGGCCGCGCCGCGTCGACGTCATCTACCGCCGTGTGGACGACGACTTCCTCGACCCGCTGCAGTTCCGCGCCGATTCGATGCTGGGAGCGCCCGGCCTCATGCTCGCCGCGCGGCTGGGCAACGTGACGATCGCCAATGCCGTGGGCAACGGGGTGGCCGACGACAAGCTGCTCTACACGTACGTGCCCGACCTCATCCGCTACTACCTCGCGGAGGAGCCGATCCTCAAGAACGTCGACACGTGGCGGCTCGAGGAGCCGGCCGCCCTCGAAGAGGTGCTCGACCGGCTGGACGAGCTCGTCGTGAAGCCGGTCGACGGCTCGGGCGGAAAGGGCCTCGTGGTGGGCCCCGACGCGTCGCCCGCGGAGCTCGAGAAGCTGCGCAAGAAGCTCATCCGCGACCCGCGTGGGTGGATCGCTCAACCGGTCGTGATGCTCTCGACCATCCCGACCCTCGTCGAGGACGGGATGCGCCCGCGCCATGCGGACCTCCGTCCGTTCGCGGTCAACAACGGAGACGAGGTCTGGGTGCTGCCCGGGGGCCTGACGCGCGTGGCTCTGCCGGAGGGGCAGCTCGTCGTCAACTCCTCACAGGGTGGCGGCTCGAAGGACACCTGGATCGTCGGCGGCGACGCCCCCCACCGCGGTGACCGCGTCGTGCAGACCGCGGGCGGACTGGCGGGACTGGTCGCCGATCAGGCCTCGGTCACCGAGGCGATCCCGATCATCTACGACGCGCAGGGCGAGCAGTCGCACTCGCCGCAGGATCGCCCTCTGAGCACGCAGGAGCAGCAGGAGCAGCAGCAGCAGGGCCGCGATGCGCAGGAGGTGAAGCGACAGCCGCCGGTGCGGCGACAGCCGCCGGTGCGGCGACAGCCGCCGGTGCGGGATGCCGCGGCATCCACCCGCCAGCGTGTCCCAGAATCTGCCGTCTGCAAGGGCCTGGGGCGACCGGAAGTGGGACACGCTGCGCAACAAGTGGGACACGGTGGGCTGCAAGGGGGACGCGCGGATACGGCGGGTGCTGCGGGTGCGGTGCGTGCCGCGGGGGCGGATGCGGAGGTGATGCCATGCTGAGCCGGATCGCCGAGAGCCTGTTCTGGATCGGACGCTACATCGAGCGCAGCGACGGCACCGCCCGCATCCTCGACGTGCACCTCCAGCTGCTGCTGGAGGACCCCTGGATCGATGAGGACACGGCCTGCCGCTCGCTCATGGGTGTCATGGGCTCGGTGCCGCCACCACCGACGGTCGAGGTCACCCGCTCCGACGTGCTGACCAGCCTCGCCGTCGACCGCGCCAACCCGTCGAGCATCGCCTACGCCGTGCAGGCGTCGCGCGAGAACGCCCGCCGCGCGCGCGAGATCGTCTCGACGGAGCTGTGGGAGACGCTGAATACGACCAATTCGCGGATGCCGCGCCGCCTGCACAACGAGAAGGTGCACGAGTTCTTCCAGTGGGTGCGGGAGCGCTCCGCGCTCGCCGTCGGCATCACCGATTCCTCCACGAGCCGGGACGAGGCGTGGCAGTTCCTGACGCTGGGGCGGGCGATCGAACGCACCGACATGACCGCACGGCTTCTCGCGACGCGCGCGCTGACCGAGGCATCCGGTCCGTCGTGGACGACGATCCTGCGCTCCTGCGGCGCCTACGAGGCGTATCTACGCACCTATCGCGGGATGCCGAGCGCGTCCAACGCAGCTGAGTTCCTGCTGCTGGACCGGCTGTTCCCGCGCTCGATCATCTACTCGATCGCCCAGGCCGAAGCGTGCATGCGGGAGATCGACCCCGTGGCCGATCGGGTCGGCCACTCGAACACCGTGCTGCGGGCGCTGGGACGCATCCGCAACGACCTCGAGTACCGGCCGATCGGCGAGATCCTCAGCGAGCTGCCCGATCACATGGAGCGTGTGCAGAAGGTCACGCGGGAGGCCTCGGAAGCCATCCGCGGGCGCTTCTTCCCCACGCACGCCGAGCCGAGCTGGATCGGAGAGACATCATGATGCGGCTGCGCATCGAGCACACCACCGGCTTCGCCTATCAAGGAGACGTGGGGGCGTCGTACAACGAGGCGCGGATGCTGCCCATCTCCACCGACAGTCAGTTCGTGCTGAGCTCGCAGTTGGACATCGATCCGTCGACGAGCGTCAACTACTACCTCGACTACTTCGGCACTCGCGTCGCCGCCTTCGACGTGCTTGCCGGCCACCGGTCGCTGGAGATCACCGCCCGCTCGCTCGTCGAGGTGCGCCCGCGGCCGCTCGAGTTCCCCGAGCTGAGCTGGGAGCGGCTCGCAGCCGAGAGCGTGCGCTCGATCGGCACGGTGGAGATGCTCGGGCAGTCGACCCGCACGAGCCCGCATCCCGAGGTCGCCGAGCTCGCGCGCGACATCGCCGCCCGTCACGATGAGCCCGCCCGCGCGGCGCTGGAGATCGCGACCGCCGTCGGTGACGCGATGGAGTACATGCACGGCATCACCGGCGTGCATTCGACCGGTGCGGAGGCATGGGTCGAGCGCAAGGGCGTCTGCCAGGACATCACCCACATCACCCTCGGGGCGCTGCGCGAGGTCGGCATCCCTGCGCGCTATGTGTCGGGGTACCTGCATCCGCAGCCGGATGCCGAGGTCGGCGTGCCCGTGACGGGTGAGTCGCACGCCTGGGTGGAGTGGTTCTCGGGCGGCTGGCAGGGCTTCGACCCGACGAACAACGCCGAGATCGGTGACCGGCACGTGCTGGTCGGCCGCGGCCGTGACTACAACGACATCCCGCCGCTGCGGGGCGTCTACGCCGGCCCGTTCAAGAGCAACCTGCACGTGAAGGTCACCATCACCCGGGAAGCGTGACGCCTCCGCGGGGACTGCGCAGCGGCTCGGTAGGCTGAACCGGTGACGACGTGGCGCAGCTCGCAGAAGGCTGATCGTCGAGCACGCCTGCTCACGGAGGCCGCCGCGCTCTTCGCGCGGCGCGGGTTCGCGGCGGTGACCACCGTCGAGATCGGGGAAGCCGTCGGGATGAGCGGCCCGGCCCTGTACAAGCACTTCCGGAGCAAGGATGCGCTGCTGGCGGAGCTGCTTCTCGACGCGAGCGAGCGTCTGCTCCAGGGCGCTCGGGAGATCCTCGGTGCCGGCCCGGTGACGGATGCCGCCGCGGCGCGCGCTGCGCTGGACGAGCTCATCGCATTCCACATCGGCTTCGCGACCGCGGCCCCTGACATCATCCGCATCCAGGATCGGGAGCTGGCCGGACTCGACGCGGAGACCAACCAACGCGTACGGCGGCTGCAGCGCGAATACGTGCAGGACTGGGACACCGTGCTCGCCGCGGCCGTTCCTCGCCTGAGTGCGGCCGAACGCGAGACGCGGCTGCTCGGGGTCTTCGGTCTGCTCAACTCCACGCCCCACAGCGCGCCCGCCAGCGGTGCGGCGGCAGCCGGCATCCTCGCCGCGATGGCGCACCGGGCTCTGGTCGAGGGATGATCACGCCCGTCGCGGCGCCGCGGGCAGGCATCGCATGAGGGTCATGCGCGTCGCGGTGGCCACGACCTCGTCGCGCTGGTTGCGCATCGTGTGGGCGAACTCCACGATGCCCTGCCCCGGTCGGGACGACGACAGGCGCTTTCGGGTGATGAGCGTCTCGGCGTAGAGGGTGTCGCCGACGCGTACTGGCGCCGGGAACGCCACCTGGCCGAAGCCCAGGTTCGCCACGATCGTTCCCTGCGTGAGCTGGGCGACCGACAGGCCGACCAGCGTCGACAGGGTGAACATGCTGTTGACGAGGCGCTCCCCGAACTCGGTGCCCGCAGCCCACGCCGCGTCGAGGTGGAGCGACTGCGTGTTCATGGTGAGCGTCGTGAACAGCACGTTGTCGGCTTCCGTGACGGTACGCCCGGGGGCATGCACGTAGAGCGCCCCCTCGATGAACTCCTCGAAATAGAGCCCCCGCTGCTCGATCCGTGCCGCGGCGATGCCGTCGCTCATGCGTCTTCCCTCTCGATCGTGGCCACGACGCCGCCGCGGGCGACCTGATCGCCGGCGGCGACGGTCAGCCGCACGGTGCCGCCCACCGTTGCGCGCAGCACATGCTCCATCTTCATCGCCTCCACCGCGACGATCGCGTCGCCCACCTCGACATGGGCGCCCTCGTCGACCGCCACCATGACGACCGTGCCCGGGAGAGGGGAGGTGAGTGTGGGGGAGGCGTCGGCGGTGCGGTCCGCTCCATATGTCGCGCGGTGCTCGCGCACGAGAACCGCGTCTGCGTCAGTACGGAGCCAGACTCCGCCCGATCCCGCCGCGAACGCGAAGGAGCGTCCGAGACCGCCGATGCCGACCGTCGCCCGTCCCTCGTCGAGGGCGACCGTGGCGGCTCGCGGTCCGCCGTCACCGACCGCGACGCGCAGCGGCGACGCCCACACCCGCACCCGCTCCCGCCGCGCAGAGGTCTCGAGGTCGAACGCGCTCGGTACCGCCGGACCGAGCCGCCACCCGTCGGCGCGCGCCCAGGGTCCTGTCGGGCCGGTCGGACCCGTCGCGGTGGTGCCGGTCGGCTGTGCGTGCATGACGAGCGCGGCTTCCGCGAAGGTGCGCTCCGAGGTCTCGGGAAAGGGCAGGTGCTCGAAGACGCGGGCGATGAGCCCGGTGTCGAGCTCACCGGCGATGACTTCGGGCCGCTCGAGCAACAGCTTCAGGAAGGTGAGGTTGGTCTCGAACCCGAAGATCGCGGTCTCGGCGATGGCATCCACGAGACGACACCGCGCCTCTTCGCGGTTCGGAGCCCACGCGATGAGCTTCGCGAGCATCGGGTCGTAGTCGGTGGAAACGTCGAGGCCGTCCTCGAGCGAGGTGTCCACGCGGATGCCGGGTCCCGACGGGTGCACGACCCGTTCGACCCGGCCGCCGGTGGGCAGGAACCCCGCTTGCGGATCCTCGGCGTAGACGCGCACCTCGATGGCGTGGCCGTTCAGGCGCACGTCCTGTTGCCGGAACGGCAGCGCCTCGCCCGCCGCGATGCGCAGCTGCAGCTCCACCAGGTCGAGGCCGGTGATGAGTTCGGTGACGGGATGTTCCACCTGCAGGCGCGTGTTCATCTCCATGAAGAAGAACTCGTCCGGACGGTCCGCGGGGACGATGAACTCCACGGTGCCGGCGCCCACGTACCCGACGCTGCGCGCCGTCTCGCATGCGGCGGCCCCGATGCGGGCACGCGTCGCGGCATCCAGCAGGGGAGAGGGAGCCTCCTCGACGACCTTCTGATGCCGTCGCTGCAGCGAGCACTCGCGCTCCCCGAGGTGCACGATGTTGCCGTGGGAGTCGGCGATCACCTGCACTTCGATGTGCCGTGGCGTCGTGACGTAGCGCTCGAGAAACAGGGTGTCGTCACCGAAGGACGCCGCCGCCTCGCGCCGGGCGGCGGCGACGGCGGCCGGAAGCTGCGCCTCCTCCTCGACGACGTGCATCCCTTTGCCGCCTCCGCCCGCGGAGGGCTTGATGAGGACGGGGAAGCCGACTCCGGCAGCGCCGTCGATCAGCTCCGCGTCGGTGAGGCCGGCGCGCGCAAGCCCCGGCACGGTGGGCACACCCCGGGCTTCCACCGTCCGCTTGGCCGAGATCTTGTCGCCCATGATCTCGATCGCCTCGGGGCTCGGGCCGATGAAGACGATGCCGGCATCCGCGCAGGCGCTCGCGAAGGCGGCGTTCTCGGCAAGGAAGCCGAAACCGGGGTGGACGGCCTCGGCGCCGGTCTGCCGCGCGGCATCCAGCACCCGCTCGATGGACAGGTAGCTCTGAGCGGCGGGGGCGGGCCCGAGGCGCACCGCCTCGTCGGCGAGGCGGACGTGCACGGCATCCGCGTCGGCGTCGCTGAAGACGGCGACCGAGCGGATGCCGAGGCTCCGGAGCGTACGGATGATGCGCACGGCGATCTCGCCGCGGTTGGCGACGAGCACCTTCGTGATGGTGGTCATGCGATCACATCCGGAAGACGCCGTAGCCGGCGTCGGTCATCGGGACACGGGAGACGACGTCGAGGGCGAGTCCGAGCACGTCGCGGGTCTGCGCGGGCTCGATCACGCCGTCGTCCCAGAGCCGCGCGGTGGAGTAGTAGGGGCTGCCCTGGCGTTCGTACTGGTCGCGGATGGGCGCTTCGAACGCCGCCTTCTCCTCCTCGGTCCAGGCGTTGCCGGCGGCGCTGAGCTGCTCGCCCCGCACGGTCGAGAGCACGGATGCCGCCTGTGCGCCGCCCATGACCGACACCCGTGCTCCCGGCCACAACCAGAGGAAGCGCGGGGAGTAGGCGCGACCGCACATGGAGTAGGTCCCGGCACCGAACGACCCGCCCACGACGACCGTGAGCTTGGGCACGCGGGTGCAGGCGACGGCGTTGACCATCTTCGCGCCGTGCTTGGCGATGCCGCCGTGCTCGTATTCGCGCCCCACCATGAAACCGGTGATGTTCTGGAGGAACAGCAGCGGGATGCCGCGTTGGTCGCACAGTTCGATGAAGTGCGCCCCCTTCATCGCCGACTCGGCGAACAGGACGCCGTTGTTGGCGACGATGCCGACGGGGTGGCCGTGGATGTGTGCGAAGCCGGTGACGAGGGTCTCGCCGTACTCCTGCTTGAACTCCGCGAACCGGCTGTCGTCGACGAGTCGTGTGATGATCTCGCGCGCGTCGTAGGGAGTGGTCAGCTCGACCGGGACAACGTCGTAGAGAGTGTCGGCGTCGTGCGCGGGCGGATCGGCCGGGCCGAGATCGTACGGCAGCGCGGCGCAGCGCGGCAAGGTGGCGACGATGTCGCGAACGATCTGAAGGGCGTGATGATCGTTCTCGGCGAGATGATCGGTGACGCCCGAGATGCGCGAGTGCGTCACCCCGCCCCCGAGTTCCTCCGCCGTGACGACCTCGCCGGTCGCGGCCTTGACCAGAGGCGGACCGCCGAGGAAGATCGTGCCCTGGTCGCGCACGATCACGGTCTCGTCGCTCATCGCCGGGACGTAGGCGCCGCCGGCGGTCGAGGAGCCCATCACCGCGGAGATCTGCGCGATGCCGTCGCGTGACATCCGCGCCTGGTTGTAGAAGATGCGACCGAAGTGCTCGCGATCGGGGAACACCTCGTCCTGGAGGGGCAGGAACGCGCCGCCGGAGTCGACGAGGTAGATGCACGGGAGGCGATTCTCGGCCGCGACCTCCTGTGCGCGCAGGTGCTTCTTCACCGTCATCGGATAGTACGTGCCGCCTTTGACGGTGGCGTCGTTGGCGACGACCATCACGTGCCGCCCGTGGACGAGGCCGATGCCGGCGATGACGCCGGCGGCGGGAGCGTCGCCGCCGTAGAGACCGTGCGCGGCGAGGGGAGCGAGTTCGAGGAACGGGCTTCCGCGATCCAGCAGCAGGTCGATCCTGTCGCGAGCCAGGAGTTTGCCGCGGGAGGTGTGCCGCTGGCGCGCGCTGTCGGGGCCGCCCCGCGCGGCTCTCTCGCGCACGGCGCGCAGCGTCGCCACGAGCTCGCGGTACCCGTCCGTCGCCTTCGTCGACACGGCATCCTCATTTCGGTTATCAATCAGTAACCCGATCAGAAACATAGCGCCTGCGGCGGGGAATGTCCACCGTCGTCACTGATCTGGGGCCCCCGCGCTGGTGCGGCACAATGTTGCGATGAGCATGCCCGCCGAGCAGTCGCCGTCCTACTGGTACGTGGACGAAGATGCGCGCTCTACGTCGGTCATGGAAGCCATGCGCTCCTACCGGGCCGCCGAGGTGGCGATGCGGCGAAGGACCCAGCAGTCGATGGACATGGGAGAGAACGAGCTTCTCGTGCTCCGCTTCCTCGCGCGCGCACGCTTGCGCCACGAGGATGTGACGCCCGTCGCCCTGAGCCGCTATCTCGGGATCACTTCCGCGTCCACGACCGCACTGCTGGACCGGCTCGAGAAGTCGGGCCACATCACGCGGACCCCCAACCCCGGCGATCGCCGCAGCGTGCTCATCCGCTCCAGCGAGAAGTCCGATGACGAGGTGCGTCAGACGCTCTCAGCGATGCACGAGCGCATGATGGCGGTCGTTCGCGAAATGGATCAGGACCAGCGGGACACGGTCATCCGCTTCCTCGACGCGATGCGCGTCGCGGTCGATCACATCGACGCGTAGTCGCGAGCGCCCGCGGGGTCGGCGATATCGTCAGCGGCCCCGGTCGCCGCATCCAGGAAGGCCAACACCGCTGCGCGACCGTCGTCGGAGAGCTGATCGATGGCCCGCGCGACACGGTCCTCGAACGCGTCGACGAGGGCGGCGACCTCGGCTGCCGCGCGCGCGGTCGGAGCGATGAGGATGCTGCGCCGATCGGTGGGATGGCTCACGCGCTGAACACTCCCGAGGCGCTCCAGTCGGTCGAGCAGGGCCGTCGTCGACGCGGAGCTGATGCCGAGGTGGCGCGAGATCTCGCTCGGCTTGACGTCGGTGCCCGCGCGGTCGCAGGCCAGAACGTACTGAAGGATGCGCAGCTCGTTCTCGCCGAGGGCGGCATGGGTGCGCACGCGCTGATGCATCTGCGCGTCGGCCGCTCTGAAACGCGCCAGGGCGTCCAGCACGGAGGTTGCGTCGGACGTGTGTGCGGTCGTCACCTCGCTCACCTCCCAGAAGAAGTCGTCGCCGAAAAGCTACGGTGCCACCAATATAGCTCATGAATTATCTCGCTTGACTAACTACTTATTTGCGGAATAACCTTTCTCGTAACCGACCGGGCGCAACGCACCACACCGAGGGGAGTCACGATGGGACGCATGTACTACGGCAACAGCTCCGACGCGATCGAGATCGAAGATGTCGACCTCGCCCATCTGCGGATGGTCGCGATGACCAAGCTCCGCAGGTCGGAGGGCTTCAGCCTGTCGTTCTCGTCGCCCGCCGACGGTCGGACGGCTCTGTGGGTGCACAGCGCGATTCCCCTGCGCTTCGAGTTCGACGACGCGGAGCCGATCCGCCTCGATCCGGCACGCGTGAACGAGATCGCCCAGGCGGCCGCGTCGGCCGCCGGAATCGTCATGGAGCGGGCGCGCGCCACGGTTCCGTCGCGCGCGGAGCTGGCGGCCGTGGCATGACTATCATCGCTCCGGCGTCCACGGGGCGCGTGACCTGGGCCCGTGTCAGTGAGGGCTTCTTCGTCGCGTCACGCGCCGGTGACTACGTGGGCTGCGTGGAGGGCACACCCGACGGACACTTCGTCGGCTTCGACTCGCGCTCGACCCCCGTCGGCCGTTACATGACCCTGGTCGACGCTCAGCGCGCGGTGTTCGGCGCTCATGCCGCGCGGCCCGAACCCGGTGTCGAGTCGCCGTCGACGCGCGCGCAAGCGCTGTGGCAGGCGGCGGCGACGGTGAGCGGAATCGTCGCGCTCGGCGCGCTGGCGACCGCCGTGTTCACGACGCCTCTGATCTAGATCGCACCGCGCGGTGCGGCTCAGACCGCGGCCGTCGGTGCGTCGGCGATGGCCTGCTCGGTGCGTTCCTGCAGATAACCGCACAGGTCGGCGAGGGTGGAGAGATCGGCCGACAGGCGGGCCACGCCCGCGGCGTCGAGGTCGAAACCCTCGGTCCGGGGCTCGAACGTCACCACCCACCGCGGGTGGCCGTCGGCGATGACCGGCTGGATGTAGGTGACCGTGGACGCGTTGCTCAAGGCGACGACGACGAGGCCGGAGTCCGGTCCCGGGGTGAAGTCCTTCTCGAGAACCGACACGGAGGAAGCGTCCACGTTGCGGTCCTCGAGGTAATCGCGCACCCATGACGCGACCGTTTCCTGGTTGCGATAGGGCATGGGGCTTCGATTCTCGGCTTCAGCGTGCCGGAAGGCACAAACCCATTATGCCGCCCGTGGTCGCAGTGCACTCGACAGAAGCAGGGACATGGCCGCCACGGGGTCCGAATCATCGGCGAGCCAGCGGATCTGAACGCCCTCCCACCCCGTGATGACCAGGGCGGCCAGAGCGGTGTCGTCGCCGACGGGCGGGTCGATCCTTTCGGCGGCGCGATCGGCGGCGATCGCGCCGGCGTAGTCGGCGATGACGCGCGCGTACCGCTGGCGCAGCCAGTCGTGTGCCTCGTGTCCGGGGTAGGTGGCCTCCGCCGAGACGATGGAGAACATGCGCACCAACTCGCGACGGTCGAGATTGCGTTCGACGATGCCCAGCACGGTCGGGATGAGTCCGTCGCGACGGGTGCGTGCGAGGAAGTCGGCATCTGCGGCATCCTCCTGCTCCAAGACGGCTGCCAGCAGCGACACCTTCGTCGGGAAGTGATGCATGACCGTCGTCAGGCCGAGCCCCAGCTCGGCGGCGATCTGGCGCAGCGAACCTCCGCGGTAGCCGTGCGCGCTGAAGATGGCCGTCGCCGACGCGATGATCTCCGCGCGCCGTTCGGCCGACTTCGCGTACGGACCGCGGCGAGCCGAAGTCGGGGTCGTCATGGCATGACAGCGTACCGTGGGGCCTGTCAAAAAACCGTGCATCTGCACGATATTCGAGATAGGATGCCGTCATGGCAACGCAGGCACGGGAGTATCGCTGGGTCCGAGACGGAGCGACGGAGGCGCGGCGCATGCGCTATGGCGCCGACTACAACCCCGAGCAGTGGTCCCGCGACGTCTGGGCCGAGGACATGCGTCTGATGCGCGAGGCCGGGGTGAACGTCGTGTCACTCGCGATCTTCTCCTGGGCGCTGCTGGAGCCGCGTCCGGGCGAATACGACTTCACCTGGCTCGACGAGGTCATCGATCTGCTGCACGAGAACGGCATCGACGTCGACCTCGCCACGGCGACGGCCTCCCCGCCGGCCTGGCTGTCGCAGCGGCATCCCGAGATCCTTCCGCAGACCGAGGACGGCACCGTGCTGTGGCCGGGTGCCCGCCAGCACTGGCGGCCCACCTCTCCCGCGTTCCGTGAGCACGCCCTGCGACTCGTGCGCGCCCTCGCCGAGCGCTACGGCGAGCATCCTGCGATCATCGCCTGGCACATCTCGAACGAGCTGGGCTGCCACAACATCTACGACTACTCCGACGACGCCGCCCGCGCCTTCCGCGGCTGGCTTCGGCAGCGTTACGGGACGCTCGATGCTCTCAACGACGCGTGGGGAACGGCGTTCTGGTCGCAGCACTACACCGAGTGGGATCAGATCCTGCCCCCGCGCACCGCGCCCACGCACCGCAACCCCGGCCAGCGGCTCGACTTCGAGCGGTTCTCGTCGGACGCGGTGCGCGAGCACCTGCGCGCCGAGGCCGCCGTGCTCGCCGAGGTCACGCCCGACATCCCGTTCACGACGAACTTCATGGTCGCGCAGAACGTTCGCGACATCGACTACCCCTCGTGGGCCGGGGATGTCGACTTCGTCTCCAACGACCACTACCTGCGTCCCGGGGAGATCGGCCGTGATGACCTCTCCTTCTGGGCGAATCTCACCGGCAACATCGCCGAGGGGCGGCCCTGGTTTTTGATGGAGCACGCGCCGAGTGCGATCAACTGGCGCGAGGTGAACCCGCCCAAGCGGCCGGGCGTGCTGCTGCGCGACGCGCTGACCCACGTCGGGCACGGCGCCGATGCCGTCTGCTTCTTCCAGTGGCGTCAGTCGCGGGCCGGGGGCGAGCGCTACCACTCCGGCATGGTGCCGCACGCCGGCGAGCACAGCCGCGTCTTCCGCGACGTCGTCGCGCTCGGCGCGCGTCTGGGGGAGCTGTCGGCGGTCACCGGTTCGCACCGCGAGCGTGCCCGCGTCGCCGTCGTCTTCGACTACGAGTCCTGGTGGGTCAGCGGGCGCGACTCGCACCCCACCGACGCGATCCGCTACGACGACGAGACGCTGGCCTGGTATCGCGCGCTGCTGGACCTCGGCGTGCGCGCCGACGTCGTTCCCGTCTCGGCATCCCTCGACGACTACGAGGTCGTCATCGCGCCGATGCTGCACGTCATGCCCGACGCGTTGCGCGCCCGGCTGGAGGACGTCGTCCGCAGCGGTCGTCATCTCGTGACGACGTACTTCTCCGGCATCGTCGACGAGCACGACCGGGTGTGGCTCGGGGGCTACCCGGGTGCCCTTCGCGACGTCCTCGGCGTGACGGTGGAAGAGTTCGTGCCGCTTCTGCCCGAAGAATCGGCCCTGCTCGCCTCCGGGGCACGGGCGGCACACTGGAGCGAGCGGATCGCCCGCGTCGGCGCCGACGTCGAGGTGCTGGACACCTATGCGGCGGGCGAGCTCGCGGGGATGCCGGCCGTCACCCACCGCCGCGTCGGCACCGGGTCGGCGACCTACGTGTCCGCCGACCTCGGTCGGGAGGGCACCCGGGCTCTGCTCGAGCGTCTCGCCGGTGAGATCGACGCGCTCGCAGCCGACCCGCTCGCGGCGGGAGGCCGGCTCGAGGTCATCGTCCGCGGGGACGAGGCGACCCGGCACGTGTTCCTCGTCAACCGCACCGACGAGGAGGTCGTCGTCGATGCCGGAGACGGTCTGCGCGTCGCCCCGCGCGGCGTGGAGGTGCTGACCCTGCACGCGGGTCCGGCGGATGCCGCCGCCGTCGGTGCCGGTCGCGACAGGATGGACGCATGAGGGAGCGCATCGCCTGGGACGG
Organism: Microbacterium sp. SCN 69-37; assembly: GCF_001724435.1. Taxonomy (NCBI): domain Bacteria; kingdom Bacillati; phylum Actinomycetota; class Actinomycetes; order Micrococcales; family Microbacteriaceae; genus Microbacterium; species Microbacterium sp. SCN 69-37. Next base: position 24,917 of record NZ_MEEL01000016.1, on the reverse strand, counting down.
CGGAACGTGGACGACCCCGCCGGCAGCCGTGCGCGCCCAGGGCGACGCGCTGGCCGTCACGGCCGTCGAAGGCAGTGACGCATGGCGCCGCACGGCGTACGGCTTCATCCACGACACCGAGCACGCGCTGATCGCACCGCTGCCGGTCGGGACGGCCATGGAGGTCGTCTTCGAGGCCGACTTCACAGCGCAGTTCGATCAGGCGGGACTGTTCGTGCGCGCCGACGATGAGCGCTGGATGAAGGCCGGAGTCGAGAACGCCGACGGTGTGCTCGGCGTCGGCGCCGTCGTCACCGACATCATGTCGGACTGGTCGGTCGGGGCCGTGCCGGAGTGGGCCGGGCGGCCGTTGCGCGTGCGCGTGAGCCGTGGCGAGGATGCCCTCACGGTACGCGCCGGCGTCGACGGCGAGCCGTTGCGTCTGGTGCGGGTCGCGCCGTTCCGCGGCGATCTCGACGCGCAGGCGGGACCGATGGTGTGTGCGCCGACGCGCGCCGGCCTCGAGGTCGTGTTCACCGAGTGGCTGCACACCGACGCCGACGCGTCGCTGCACTGATCGCGCCCGCGGCTCGTACCGGCGCAGCTCCTGCGTGCGCGCGACGAGGTCTCGCAGCTGTTCGAGCTCTCCGTCGATCACGCCCGCTGCGCGTGCCTGGATCAGGACGTTGCCGGCCGACGCCCTGGCAGAGTTCTTCCGCGGCTACGTGCGGGGGTACGACCTCGACGCGCTCGAGCAGCTGCTCGACGCGCGCGCCGCCGAATCCCTCGCGAGCGGCGAGGGTTCCGGCCCGGCTGCCACGTCGTGAAGCGGGGTCCCTTCCGCGACGGCTGGACGTCGGCCCGAGCAGCGTGCACTCCGGGTGCACCCTGGGACGACGTCGTGTCGGAGTCGCTCGCGGGCCCGTCGCGTCTGACCCACGACGCGTGTGCGCTCGCCGTGGTGCGGGTCGTCGCAGGAGCGTCGACTGCTCGCTGACCTGTGCCCACCTCGCTCAGAACGGGGGCGGATCCTCGGTCGCGGGAACGAACCTCACCAGTGACGGTGGCCGGTCGGTGTAGCGGCGCCCCGTGGGGCCGGTCCACTCGAGTGTTCCGCCACCGAGATGGCGCACACGCCAGGCGGTGTGATGTTTCATCGTGTGGTGGCGTCGGCAGAGGTGCGCCAGGTTCTCGTGGGCGGTCGCGCCGCCGTCTGCCGCTGCGGTCGTATGGTCGCGGTCGCATCCGTGGGCCGGCCGGGTGCAACCGGGCGCGCGGCACCGTTCGTCGCGCGCGGCGAGGTAGCGGGAGAGTTCCGCGCTGGGGCGATAGCGGTCGACGGCGACCGGGATACCGGTGTGCGGATCGGTGAACACACGATCCCAGCCGGGCGCCAGTCCCGCGAGTCGGCGGCCGATCGCCGGGTCGATGGGGCCGTGACCTGCGAGCATGGCAGGTCCGCCCGCCGGGTCTCCGGCGAGGGTCAATGCGGGGACCGTCACCTGGATGCGGGCGCGGATGGCGTCCAGGCCCGCACCGGTGGCCGTCGTCGATGGTGCTGCGGTCAGCAGGAGGTCGCCGAAGACGTCGGCGCGGACCTGCGCGAGGGTGCGGCGCTCCGCGTCGGCGGATCGGCTGGTGACGACGGTGTCGGCATCGTCGCCTCGGGCTCGCCGGGGCTCGCCGCACGCATCCTTGGAAGTGTCGGTGTCGGTGTCGGTGTCGGTCCGGTCGACGATCGTCCGAGCGCGTGTCGTGAGCGAGTCGTAGATCGCGTACGCGATCGGCGCGGGCAGATCGGCGATGAGTCTAGCCATGCCGTCGTCGAGGTCGAACAGGCGCACGGATCGCTCGTCCGTTGCCCGGTGCACGGCGTCGTCGAACGCCGCCGGGTCGATGGTCGCCGCGATGGCTTTCGCCGCCTGGGTCATTCGCGAGGGAGATTCCGTCCGTGCCGCCTCGAGCGCGAGGGTTTCGAAGCGGGCGCGATCCTCGCTCGTCCGCAGCACCGCGCCCGCTCGCGCGATGGCCCAGGCATGGCTTGCGTCGATCTCGCCGTCGGCCCATGACGCGTGGGTGCGAGGAAACAGCGTGGTCAGCAGATACGCCTCGGACATCCGTCGCTGCACGCCCCGGTCTGAGGCGCGCATCGCCATGCCCAACTCCAGCGCCACTTCCCGAAGCGGCAGGTCCGCGTCGCTCGACCGGAGGGGTGAGCTGCCCCGCTGCTGAGCTTCTTGTCGCAGCAACGCGGTCCGATCCGCGACCAGTCCGACCGCGTCGGCGAGAAGTCGAGCTTCCTCGGCCTGGACTTCGGCTATCCGCCGCCGCGCATCCACCACATCGGCGACCAGCCGGTCCAGCGCCGGCCACGGCGTATCGAGCATGCGGCCGATGTCGGCCACGTCTTCCCGCTGCGCGCTCACGTGCATCATCCCCTCGCTCCGGACAGGCCGGAGCGCAGAACCCGCATCAGGATCGGGGGGATACGCGGGGCTTCTCTCCTTCGATAATAGAACAAAGATTCGAATACTGCAATGGACATTTCGCACACGTCGTGATCCGCGACGGGGTGCGATGCATGATGGGTGGCGGCAGAGGCCGATTCGTGGTGGTGCTACCGCCGTGTCGGATCGGGCAGCGAGATCGGCGTCGTTCCCGCCACCTCGTCGCTGAACTCCTCCGGGGTCACGATCGACAGGGGCCGGGTCTCGTCCAGCGAGAGGGCGAAGCGGCGCGACTCGTGACGGTGCAGGCGCCCCGACCACAGCAGCCATCCGAAGCCGCCGGCGAAGGCGACGAATGCCGCCGCGGCCCCCAGCAGGATGGCGGCACGCGCCCCGTACTCCGCGGCCACCCAGCCCACGATGGGCGCGCCGATCGGCGTTCCGCCCATGAGGATCGCCATGTACAGGGCGAGCACGCGCCCGCGCAGCGCCGGATCGGTCGTCGTCTGCACGTAGCCGTTCGCCGTCGTGAGCGTCGTGACGACCGAGAACCCGGTGAACATCAGCGTGATGGCGTACAGCCAGTAGTCCGGCATGAACGCCGAGACCGTTCCCGCGACCGCGAACATGCCGGTGCCCACGATCACGAGACGCATCCGCGCACGATCCCGCCGGGCGGCCAACAGGGCCCCGGCGAGTGAGCCGATGGCCAGGATCGAGCTCAGCAGCCCGTAGCCGTCGGCATCCCGTCCGAACTCCAGGGCCATCGTCGAGGCGAAGATCGGGAAGTTCATGCCGAACGCGCCGAGCAGGAACACCATCACGAACGTCACCATGAGGTCGGGGCGGCTGCCGACGTAGCGGAAGCCGTCGGCCAGACGCGATGCCCCGGGCGCCGTGATGCGCGGCACGAGTTCCTCGGAGCGGATCAGCCGCAGAGCCACGATCATCGCGAGGAACGTCACCGCGTTGATCAGGAACACCCAGCCGGTGCCGACCGCGACGATCACGACGCCGGCGGCGGCGGGCCCGATCATCCGGGCGCCGTTGAAGGATGCCGCGTTCAGTGCCACCGCGTTCGAGGCGTTCTCGCGGTCGACGAGATCCGACACGAACGCCTGGCGCGTCGGGTTGTCGAACGCCGCCACGAGACCCAGCGCGAAGGCGAAGACGTACATGAGGGGAAGCGTCATGACGCCGCTGAGGATCAGGATGCCGATGGTCGCCCCGAGCACGAGAAGCGAGCTCTGCGTCACCATCAGCAGCCGTCGCCGTTCGAAGCGGTCGGCGACCCAGCCCGTCACGCTCACCAGCAGCAGGGGAGGCGCGAACTGCAACGCCATCGTCACGCCCATCGCCCCCGCGTCGTTGTGCGTGAGCTGCGTGAGCACGACCCAGCTGAGCGCCGTGGCCTGCATCCACGCGCCGATGTTGGACACCAGTGCGCCGATGAACCAGACGCGGTAGTTGAAGACCGAGAAAGAGCGGAACATCGCATTCGACGCGCGGGTGGGCGAACTCATCGGGCTGCCACCTCCCGCATCAGCTCGGCGGCGGAGCGCAGCAGCTCGCGCTGCGACGCCGTCAATGCGGCCAGGGCGTCTTCGAGCCACGAGTCGCGGCGCCGGACGGTCTCCTCCACGACCGCGCGACCCGCGTCGGTGAGCGCGATGTTGACCTTGCGGCGGTCGTCGGCGTCGGTCGTGCGCGTGAGGTAGCCCGATTCCTCCAGGCCGTTCACCGTGCGGTTCATCGACGGCGCCGACACGCGCTCCCGGTCGGCGAGTTCGCCGAGGGTGTGCTGCCCGTGCACCGACAGAGCGGCCAGCACGGCGAACTGCGCGTCGCTCATGGTGTCGACCGCCCGCTGGGAGCGAAGTCGTCGCGCCAGACGGAAGGTCGCCATGCGCAGTTCGGCGGCGGGTGCGGAGAGGTCGGGTGCGGCGGGGGCGGGCGTCTCGGGGCTCATGCTGATACTTAGCATCGCTCATTAGTCTTGCTAAGTATCACGTGGACGGTGTCAGGCGGATGCCGCCGGCGCCGGTTCTCAGCTCCGCACGGGCGGCTCCTCGGCATCCGTCTCGCCTCGCCGCCGCTCGCGGCCCAGCGGAATGGTCGCGAGAAGTCCCACCACCAGGAAGCCGGCCGCGGTGAACGCCGACAGTCGCGTCGCATCGGAGAACGCCGCCTTCGCGTCAGCGGCGATCGGCGCGGTCGCCGGGTTCGCGGCGAGGCCCGCGATGGCGCCGCCGGAGCTGTCGACGACGGCCGACACGATCTGATCGCGCTGCTGCGGCGGCAGGCCGCGGTCGTCGAGCGACGACGACAGGATGCCGGCGGTGCCGGTGAACAGCACCGTTCCGAGGATCGCGATCCCCAGCGCCGAGCCGACCTGTCGGGCCGTCGACTGCGTCCCCGACCCCTGTCCGGACAGCTCGACCGGCACGTCCTGCAGGATGACTCCGGTCAGCTGCGCCGTGGCGAGTCCCACGCCGAAGCCGTAGACGAACAGCGCGGGCAGCAGCCACAGCCAGGCCGACTGCGTCCCGGCATCCGCGCCGACGACGAGGCCCGCCGCGACCACGCCCACGATCTCGGCGACGAGTCCGGCGCGGACGATCAGCACCGCGCTGACCTTGCCGTTGGAGGCTCCCGCGAACCCGCTGGCCACGAACGAGCCCGCGGCGAGCGCGATGAGGATGAGGCCGGTCTGCAGGGCGTCGAATCCGAGGACGAACTGCAGCCACAGCGGCAGCGACAGGATGATCCCGAACTCGCCCAGCGCCACGACGAGCGCGGCGATGTTGCCGCTGCGGAAGCTCGCGATGGAGAAGAGGCGGGGATCGAGCAGGGTCGGTCGTCCCCGACGCGCCTGGCGCCGCGACCACGTCACGAAGCCCACCGCCGCCAACAGTGCCAGCGCGAAGGCGACCGGTACGGGCGAGACGGAGAACGGCCAGCTCCAGCCGGCGACGGTGAACGGGGCGTCGACGTCCCACCATCCGAGGGTGCGGCCTTCGATCAGTCCGAAGACGAGCGCTCCGAAGAGGAGGACCGACAGCACCGCGCCGAGCGCGTCGATCGCGGGCGCGTTCTGGGCGCGCGACTCGCCCACCGCCCACAGCACGCCGATCGCGATGATCACGCCGAGGGGGATGTTGATGCCGAAGGCCCACCGCCACGAGAACGAGGTCGTCAGCCAGCCGCCGAGGAGGGGCCCCACCGCCGCCATTCCGCCGATCGTCGACCCCCAGACCGCGAAGGCGATGCCGCGCTCACGACCCTGGAAGGTCGCGTTCAGCAGCGACAGCGTGCTGGGCAGCATCATCGCACCGCCGACGCCCTGCACGAGACGGGCGAGGATCAGCAGGTCGCCCGTCGGCGCGAACGAGGCGATCACCGACGCGACCGTGAACAATGCGACGCCGATCAGCAGCAGGCGTCGCCGTCCGATGCGGTCGGCGAGCGACCCGAACAGCAGCAGCAGCGCGGCGAACACGAGCGTGTACGCCTCCTGCACCCACTGCACCTGTGTGGAGGTGATCCGCAGGTCGTCGACGATCGCCGGAATCGCGACGTTGACGATCGTCGAGTCCACGATGATCAGCGCGACCGCGAGGCTGATGAAGACCAGGCCGATCCAGCGGCGTGACGTGACGTCCTTCATGAATAGCTAGCTTATCTAGCAATTTTCCGGCTGCCAACCGCCGGTCCTAGACTCGGGCCATGGCAGCGGCGCAGCGCGAGGAACGTTCCTTCATCGATCCTCACGGCATCCGCACCATCTACGACGTCTACGAGCCGGGCGGCGACGCCGCCCGCGTCCGCGGCGTCGTGCAGATCCTCCACGGCGTCGGGGAGCACGCGGGCCGCTACGCCCACGTCGCCGAGGCGCTCACGGCCGCCGGCTATCTCGTCTACGCCGACGATCACCGCGGGCACGGGCGCACCGGCCTGGAGCAGCACGGAGGCGACGTGCGCCGGCTGGGTCGACTCGGCCCCGGTGGGCTTCGGGCCGCCGTCGCGGCCTGCGCTCAGTTGAGCAGCATCATCCGCGCCGACCACCCCGGGCTGCCCCTCATCCTCGTCGGGCACTCGTGGGGCTCGTTCCTCGCGCAGATGCTGCTCGACCGGCATCCGCGGGACTACGACGCCGTCGTCCTCACCGGCTCGGCCCTGCGCTGGCCCGGAGCCCTGAACTCGGGTGACCTCAACGCGCCGTGGAAGGCGCCCGATGCGATGGGATCGGAGTGGCTGTCCTCCGACCTCGCGGTCGGCCGCGCGTTCCTCGACGACCCGCTGACGACCTCGGAGCCGCTCGCGAAGCTCTTCGGGCCGCTCGACACGCTGCGGCTGATCGGAAAGCCCGCGAAGGACCTTCCCCGCGACGTGCCGCTGTTGCTGATGATCGGGCGCGACGACACCGTCGGGGGCCCGCGCAGCATCCACCGTCTCGCCGAGGCGTACCGGCGCCGCTCCGGCCTCACCGACGTCACGACGCTGATCTACCCCGACATCCGCCACGAGGTGTTCAACGACGTGACGCGCGAGGCCGTGATCGCCGATCTGATCGCGTGGATCGACCGGCACCTCCTGCACGCGGTGTGACGGCCGGATCGCGTCGCGCCGACGGTGCGCCGGAGGGCTGCCTCGACCTCGTACGCTGGAGTCATGCACGGGGAGTACAAGGTTCCGGGCGGCAAGCTCGTCGTCGTCGACCTCGAGGTCGATAACGGGCGCATCGCCGATTTCCACCTCGCGGGGGACTTCTTCCTCGAGCCCGACGACGCGTTGGCCGACATCGACGCCGCCGTCACCGGGCTTCCCGTGGAAACGGATGCCGCGGGCATCGCGGCCGCCGTCCGCGGGGCGCTGCCCGACGGCGCGCAGCTGCTCGGGTTCACGCCCGAGTCGGTCGGCACGGCCGTGCGCCGGGCGCTCGTGACCGCTCCCGGTTGGCGCGACTTCGAGTGGGAGGTCGTGCACGAGAAGGCGGTCTCGCCCGCCATGAACCTCGCGCTCGACGAGGTGCTCACGACGCGGGTGGGCGATGGTCGACGCAAGCCGACCCTGCGTATCTGGGAGTGGAACGAGTCGGCCGTCGTAATCGGCTCGTTCCAGTCGTACCGCAACGAGGTCGACCCCGAGGGCGCGGCGCGGCACGGATTCGACGTCGTGCGGCGCATCTCCGGCGGTGGCGCCATGCTGATGGCGGCGGGCTCGATCGTCACCTACTCGCTCTACGTGCCCGCCGCGCTCGTCGCCGGCCTCACCTTCGCGGACTCCTACGCGTTCCTCGACGACTGGGCCCTGCAGGCGCTGCGCTCGCTCGGCGTGGATGCCGTGTACCAGCCGCTCAACGACATCGCCTCGCCGGCCGGAAAGATCGGCGGCGCCGCGCAGAAGCGGCTCGCGAACGGCGGCGTGCTGCATCACGCGACGCTGTCCTACGACATGGACGGTCAGGTGATGACCGAGGTTCTGCGCATCGGCCGCGAGAAGCTCAGCGACAAGGGCACCGTCTCTGCGGCCAAGCGCGTCGACCCGCTGCGGAGCCAGACGGGACTGCCGCGCGAGGCGATCATCGAGCGGTTCATGCAGACGTTCTCCACGCTCTATGGCGCCGAGCCCGGTTATATCACCGAAGAGGAATATGCCGAGGCCGAGGCGCTCGTCGAGGAGAAGTTCTCCACCGACGCCTGGCTGCACCGCGTTCCGTGACCCACGCACCGGCATCCGGCACCGTCGACGTTCCCGGCGCCGTCGAGATCCACCACGGCGACAACCTCGCGGTCGCGCGCGCACTCCCGGATGCCGCGTTCACCCTGATCTACCTCGATCCGCCGTTCAACACGGGACGCCTCCAGGGCAAGGCGATCGAGTCCGCCGACCGCGGGGGCGTGCGCGGCGAGGTCAAGACCGGCTTTCGCGGCACGAGCTACGCGCGCCTGCGCGGCGATCTGCGCCGCTACGACGACCGTTTCGACGACTACTGGGAGTTCCTGGAGCCGCGCCTGCGGGAGGCGTGGCGACTGCTCGCCGCCGACGGCACCCTCTACGTGCATCTCGACTATCGCGAAGCCCACTACGCGAAGGTGCTGCTCGATGCACTCTTCGGGCGCGAGTGCTTCCTCAACGAGCTGATCTGGGCCTACGACTACGGCGCCAAGAGCCGCCGCCGGTGGCCCACGAAGCACGACACGATACTGGTCTACGTGAAGGATCCACGCGGGTACTGGTTCGATTCGGATGCCGTCGACCGAGAGCCCTACATGGCCCCCGGGCTCGTCACGGCCGAGAAGGCGGCCCGGGGCAAACTCCCGACCGACGTGTGGTGGCACACGATCGTGCCGACCAGCGGCCGCGAGAAGACGGGCTACCCCACGCAGAAGCCCGAAGGTATCCTTCGTCGGATCGTCCAGGCGTCCAGCCGACCCGGCGATCGCGTGCTCGATCTTTTCGCCGGCAGCGGCACCACGGGGGCGGTGTGCAGCGCGCTGGGGCGCGACGCCGTGCTCGTCGACGACAACCCCGAGGCCATCGCGGTGATGCGCCGCCGCATGCCGCATGCGCGCATCGTGACGGCCGAGCCGCGACCGCCCGTGCCGTGATCGACTCCGGCCCCGATCGGGCCGTGCCATGATCCGACCGTGCAGAGCGATCCCGAGATCCTGATCACCGCCGGACGTGTGCGCGGTCGCTGGCGGACGGCGGCGGACGGGAGCCGTTCGGCCGCGTTCCTCGGCATCCCGTTCGCGGAGCCGCCGGTGGGAGAGCGGCGCCACGGCGCAACGCGGTGACCCCGGGATCACCCTCATCCCGAGCCCAGCATCCCCGGCGACGGCACGCTCAACGTCAATGTCGTCACGCCCGACCCGGGAGCCGCCGGGCTTCCGGTGCTCGTGTGGATCCACGGCGGAGGCTTCTTCTCCGGCTCGCCCGCCAGCCCCTGGTACGACGGACGTGCTTTCGCGCGCGACGGCGCCGTGACCGTGACCACCTCGTACCGCCTCGGCGTGGACGGTTTCGGTCACATCGACGGTGCGCCGTCCAACCGCGGCGTCCGCGACTGGCTCGCGGCGCTGGAGTGGGTACAGGAGAACATCGCCGCCTTCGGGGGCGATCCGGCCCGCGTGACGATCGCCGGCCAGTCGGCCGGAGGCGGTGCGGTGCTGACCCTCCTCGGGATGCCGTCGGCACAACACCTGTTCCACCGGGTGTGGTCGCTGTCTGCCGCTCTCGGCGATGTGGAGCCCGAGCGCGCTCGGGCTCCACATCGCCGCGATCGCCGCCGCAGCCGGGGTCTCCGCCGACCGCCACGGGTTCGCATCGATCCCCGAGGAACGCCTGCTCGCGCTGCAGAAGCAGGCGACCGCGATCGATCCGAAGGCGGCGGCGCAGATGCTCGCTGTCGGGCTCGCCCTCGGTCCCGAGATCGACGGCGAGCTGCTGCCGCGCGCGACCGGCGCGTCGTTCGCGGCTGGCGTGGGAGCGGACAAGCCGCTCGTGCTGGGCACGACCGACGACGAGTTCACGATGATCTTCGCGCGCGCGGCCCGGGCGATGCGCTGGGTGCCCCGGAGCATCGTCCTCGGTCGTCTCGGGCTGGAACGACGACGGCGCCGCGCCTACCTCGCGGCCAACCGCGACGTCGCCGCGCACGGGACGGCGCGCGTCGCCGGTCGCTATCTCACCGACCGCATGTTCCGAGAGAAGAACGTGCAGCTCGCGGATGCGCGCGGTGCGGCGCCCACCTGGATGTACCGATTCTCGTGGCCGTCGGGGCGCTTCGGATTCGCGGAGCACTGCCTCGACGTGCCCTTCTTCTTCGACTGTCTGGATGCCGAGGGCATCGCGCCGCTGGCGGGCGATGCGCCGCCCCCGCAGCTCGCCGACGCGGTGCACGCCGACGCGGTCGCGTTCGTCGCCGGCGGCGATCCCGGATGGACCCGGTGGAGTGCGGCGCAGGCGGCGCGGATCTACGACGTACCGGTCTCGGAGCGGGTCGGCGCCTACGCCTCGGTGGCGCCGCTGCGCTGAGCACCCGAGACGGCGTCCTCGCCGGCGCGCACGCCGATGACCGCTCGGTTCGCGGCGGCCATGGCGGCGGCGCGGCCGGCCGAGCGCGCCGCGACGAAATCGTAGAAGGTGAGCGCGAGTCGCAGGGGGCCGAGCTCGAGCGGGCGGAAGTCGCGGGTGCGGCGAAGACGCGCCCACAGGTGCGGATCGAGCTCGCGCAGGTAGCCGCGGGCGCGGTGGGCGTGCGCCGTGTTCGAGGCGATGCGGATGGTGCGGGCCTCCCGCAGCCACGGCAGGCTGAACGACAGGTTCTCCCGTGTGCTCTCGGCCGCCGACTCGATGGCGACGGCATCCGGCGGCACGCCCAGACGAACAGTCGCGTGACGCGCCATCACCGCCGCCTCCGGTTCGGTTCCGCGTACGGTGCCGCCGGAGAAGACGAAGAGTGCGTCGGGCGGTGCCGAGCGCACCGCGATGCGCGTCCGCCTCAGGAAGGCGAGCAGCGCCTCGTTCACCTCGGCGCCGTGGGTGCGCAACAGCCCGTGCGGGGCGCCGTCGATCTCGACGTAGGTGAGCGAGGCCACGAGTGCTCCTTCCGGGATGCCGCGGATCGACCTCCCGCCCTCGACGCTACCCGTCCCGGCGCGCGCCGTCCGAGGGATGCACGGTGAACACGTGCGCAGCGCCGAAGCCCGCGGCGGCGAATGCCGCGGCGACACGGGCGGTCGCCTCATCGACCAGTTCGCGGTCGATGAGCGCGATCGCGGCGCCGCCGAAGCCGCCGCCGGTCATGCGGGCGCCGACGGCCCCTGCTGCGCGCGCGGTCTCCACGGCCAGGTCGAGCTCGGGCGTGGAGATCTCGAAGTCGTCGCGCATCGACGCGTGCGACGCGTCGAGAAGCGCGCCGATCGCCCGCGGTCCCTCCGCGCGCAGCAGGCGCACGGCGTCGAGCACACGCTGGTCCTCCGTGACGACGTGGCGGACGCGCCGAAAGGTCACGTCGTCCATCAGCGCACGGGCGCGGTCCAGGTCGGCCGGCACGAGGTCGCGCAGGGCCGCGACGCCCATGATCTCGGCTCCGCGTTCGCAGGCCTCGCGGCGCTCGCCGTAGCCGCCGGTGGAGTGCGCGTGGCTCACGCGGGTGTCGATGACGAGCACCTCCAGACCGGCGTCGGCGAACCCGAGCGGCACGACATCGGCCTCCAGCGACCGGCAGTCGAGGAAGATGCCGGCGTCGGCGCGGCCGAGCATCGACGCCATCTGGTCCATGATCCCGGTGGGGGCTCCCACCGCCAGGTTCTCGGCGCGGCGACCGGCCTGGGCGAGATCCACCGGCGAGAGGGAGAGCTGCCACACGTCGTTGAGAGCGGATGCCGTGGCGCCCTCGATCGCCGCCGATGACGAAAGCCCTGCGCCGACGGGGACGTCGGAGGCCAGAGCGATGTCGACCCCGGTGAGGGCGTCGGCGTCGCGGCCGGCGGCACGCGCGGCATCCCGCAGCGCCCACGCCACCCCGAGCGGATAGCGCGCCCACTCGACGATCTCGTCGCGGCGGGCGGGGAACAGCGCGTCGAGGTCGGCGAGGGCGACCTCCACCGGCACCGGATCGAACGTCGACACGACGCGGATGCGCCCGTCGCCGCGCGTGCCCAGCGCCGCGATCGTGCGGCCGTCGATCGCGAAGGGGAAGACGAAGCCGTCGTTGTAGTCCGTGTGCTCGCCGATCAGGTTCACCCGTCCCGGAGCCGACCAGTATCCCGCGGGCTCTGCGCCGGTGAGCTCGCCGAACAGGTCGTGCGCGTCGGTGCGTGGTGTGGCCGTGGTCGTCACAGCTGGACTCCTTCGATGGCGGATCGCAGCCGATCGGCGGCGGTCTCGGGGGGGACGTCGCCGATCCAGGCGCCCATGGCCGCTTCGGATCCGGCGAGGAACTTGAGCTTGTCGGCGGCGCGACGCGGGCTCGTGATCTGCAGGTTCAGGCGCACCGTGTCGCGACCGACGTGGACGGGTGCCTGATGCCAGGCGGCGATGTAGGGGGTCGGGTCGCCGTAGAGGGCGTCGATGCCGCGCAGCAGCCGCAGATAGATCGGTGCGAGTTCGTCGCGCTCGGCGTCGTCGAGGGCGGCGAAGTCCGGCACGTGACGGTGGGGGAGCAGGTGCACCTCGATCGGCCAGCGCGCGGCGAACGGCACGAAGGCGGTCCAGTGCTCGCCCCGCAGCAGCACGCGGGGGCCTGCCTGCTCGAACGCGAGGATACGAGCGAAGAGGTCCGGTGCCGTCCGGTCGATCGCGTCGAGGAGTCGGGTCGTGCGCGCGGTGATGTACGGATACGAGTAGATCTGGCCGTGGGGGTGCTGCAGCGTGACACCGATCGCCTCGCCGCGGTTCTCGAACGGGAACACCTGCTGCACGCCGGGCAGCGCCGACAGGGCCGCCGTGCGGTCGGCCCACGCCTCGATCACCGTGCGTGCGCGTGTCGGCGTCTGCGTGCCGAACGAGCCGCTGCGCGCCGGTGAGAAGCACACGACCTCGCAGCGGCCGACGCTGGTGCGGGTGCGACCGAGGCCCAGGTGCGCGAGGTCGTCGAGCCCGCGCGGGGGATCGGATGCCGCGGGGGCGTCTCCGGTCGCCTCGGACAGTGCCGGACCGAAGGAGGGCGAGCGGTTCTCGAAGACGGCGACGTCGTAGTGCGAGGGGATCTCGGACGGGTTGGTCGGGGTCTGCGGGGCGAGCGGATCGAGTTCGGCGGGCGGCAGGAAGGCGCGGTTCTGTCGGGCGGCGGCGACGGAGATCCAGTCTCCCGTGAGGATGTCCTGGCGCATGGTCGCCGTCGCCGGGCGGGGGTCGAGGCTGCGCGTGTCGAGGGCGCGATCGGGGCCGAGGGTCGTGTCGGGGTCGTCGAAGTAGATGAGGTCGCGCCCGTCGGCGAGGCGGGTGGGGCGCTTGACGACGCCCGCGCCGAGCGGCGTCGCGGGGGCCGTCGGCGGTGTCGCGGGGGCGAGGTGAGGAGGCGGCTCCGGCATGTTCACGATAACACGATACGGCTATGTGCGTGCTATCGTCAACACGGAGGTCGGGATGGCACACAAACGCGCGTCGATGGCGGATGTCGCACGGATCGCGGGGGTGTCGGCGCAGACCGTCTCTCGTGTCGTCAACGCCAGCCCGCGGGTCGACCCCGCCACCCGCGCCCGCGTCGAGGAGGCGATGGCACGCAGCGGCTACCGCATCCACCGCGCCGCCCGGGCCCTGCGCACGGGGAGGTCCGGCACGATCGGCGTCGTCGTCTCCACGCTCGCGACTGTCGGAAACTCGCTCATGCTCGAGGCGGTGACCGATGCCGCCGCCGAACGCGAGCACGACGTCGCGGTGGTCACCCTCGGCTCCGGAGACGCCGCCGAAGCGCTCCAGCGGCTCAACGAGCAGGGAGTCGACGGCGTGGTCGTCATCAACGAAGCCTCCGCTCTCGTCCGCTCGGCGGATCTGCCGACCGCTCTTCGACTCGTCGTCGTCGACTCGCCGCCCGACGACCGGTTCGCCGGCGTGGAGACCGATCATGCCGGGGGAGCGGCCGGCGCGACCGCGCACCTGCTCGCACTCGGGCACGCCACGGTCGCGCACATCGCCGGGCCGACGACCTCGTACGCGGCCGCCGAGCGCGAGCGCGGATGGCGCGACACCCTCGAGGCGGCGGGGCGTCCCGTCGGCGCGCTCGTGCGCGGTTCCTGGACCTCGGCATCCGGCTACGAGGCAGCCCAGACGCTCATCGGCGACGGCGCCGTCGGCACCGCCCTGTTCGTCGCCAACGACCAGATGGCCCTCGGGGCGCTGCGCGCCCTCGCCGAGCATGGTGTGCGGGTGCCCGAAGACGTCAGCGTCGTCGGCTTCGACGACGTCGACGACGCGGCCAACTACCGGCCTCCTCTCACGACGGTGCGCCAGCACTTCGACCGGCTCGGCGCCCAGGCCGTCGCCGCTCTTCTCGACGAGGGCGACGACCTCGAGTCCACGTCGGCGACCGGGGCGACCCGCGCCGTCATGCCGGCTCCCCTCATCGTGCGCGACAGCACAGGCCCCGCGCCGGTCTGATCGCGGGGCGACGTTCGCGAGGTCAGTCGACGGCGACGGCGTCGATCAGCGCCGCGGCCTGGGGTTGCAGCACCGGCGGCCGGAGCCCGGCGGTCCCGCGTGGCGCCAGACGACCTTCTACCCCTTCTCGCTCACGTCCCGCCTCGGCCGCGGCACCGCGCGGCGGGTCGAGATCGACGGCGCGCCGCGCGTGCAGAGCGCGCGCTTCGGCGACGTCTCCGCCGTCAACGCGGTCGTCACGACCGACGACGCCGGCACGAGCGTGTTCCTCGTGAACCGCTCGGTGTCGGATGCCGCGGAGCTCGTGATCGATCTGCGCGAACTCGACGCGGCATCCCTCGCCGCCGTCGAGTCGTGGATGATCACCGATGCCGATTACCGGGTGAGGCCGCAGTCGCTGGAGGTCATCCGTCAGGGCGACGAGCTGCGCGTGTCACTGCCGGCCGTCTCGTGGGCGGTCATCCGCCTGACCGCCGGAGACGGCGTTTCGACTCGTCGCTGCGCTCCTCGCTCAACGACCGGAAAGCACCGCTTCCCGCGTTCGTTGAGCGAGCGCCGTTCGTTGAGCGAGCGCAGCGAGTCGAAACGCAGAGTCGAAACGCAGCGCCGCGCCGGGATCAGCGCGCGTTGCGGCGCGCCTCCCAGCCGGTGCGCACCATCTCGTCGACGGTGTAGCGGTTGGTCCAGTCCAGGTCGCGGGCGGCCAGCTCCCCGGTGGCGACGATGCGGTCGGGGTCGCCCGGGCGGCGCGGACCGATCCTCGGCGTGAAGTCGGTGCCGGTCACGCGGGCCATGGCATCCATGATCTCGCGCACGCTCAGGCCGTTCTGCGACCCCAGGTTGTACGCGGCCTCGATGGGCTCACCCGCCTCGAGTCGCTGCGCCGCGACGACGTGCGCGGCCGCGATGTCGCCGACGTGCACGTAGTCGCGCACGTTGGTGCCGTCGGGGGTGTCGTAGTCGTCGCCGTTGATCTGCGGGGTCTCGCCGGCGAGCAGCTTCTCGAACACGATCGGGAAGAGGTTGTGGGGGCTCGTGTCGTACACCGACGGGTCGGCCGAGCCGACCACGTTGAAGTAGCGCAGCGACGTGTGGCGGAGGGGCTGCTCGTCGGATGCCGTCGCCACGCCCTGATCGCGCAGCAGCCATTCGCCGATGAGCTTCGACTCGCCGTAGGGCGACGCGGGGCGCTTGGGCAGGTCCTCGGTCACCAGGGGCACGTCGGGGGTGCCATAGACCGCGGCTGAGGAGGAGAAGACGATGTTGTGCACACCGGCATCCGCCATGGCCGCCAGCACGACGCGGGTGCCCTCGACGTTCTGCTCGTAGGTGTGCAGCGGGCGCTGCACCGAGACGCCGGCGTACTTGAATCCGGCGACGTGGATCACGCCCGTGACGCCGTGTTCGCGCATCGTGTCGACCAACAGCGCGCGATGCAGGATCGTGCCCTCCACGAACGGCACGCCCTTGGGCACGAACGACGCGTGGCCGCTCGAAAGGTCGTCCACGACGACCGGGGCGATGCCCGCCGCCTGCAGGGCGCGCACCACGTGCGCACCGATGTATCCCGCTCCGCCGGTCACAAGCCACGTCATGTGTCCATCCTGCCCGATGCGAGCCGGTGACCGATGCCGCGGGCCGGTGAACGCGTAGCATCGCGCCCATGACCCGCGTCGTCCTCGCCCCCGACAGCTTCAAGGGCTCGATCCCCGCCGTCGCGGTCGCCGCCGCACTGCGCGACGGGTGGCGGTCGGTGCGACCGGCCGACGAGGTGGTGCTGCGGCCGATGGCCGACGGGGGAGAGGGGACGTTGGACGCGTTCGCCGCTGCCGTCCCGGGCGCGACGCGGATGCCGCTCACGGTCACCGGGCCCGCGGGAACGCCCGTTGACACCGCATGGCTGCTGCTGCCGGACAGTACCGCGGTCGTCGAGCTCGCGGCGACGAGCGGGATCGAACTGCTCGGTGGCCGGTTGCGTCCCTGGGACGCGTCGACGCGCGGGTTCGGCGAGGCGATCGCCGCCGCGCTCGAGCACGGTGTGGAGCGCCTCGTCCTCGGCATCGGATCGAGCGCGTCCACCGATCTCGGCGTCGGTATGCTCTCGGCGCTCGGTGCCGGGTTCGTCGACGGCGCCGGAGCCGCGGTGCCCGACGGCGCCGGCGGGCTGGCGGCGATCGCCCACGTCGACACCGCTGCGCTGCGACATCCTCCTGTCGGCGGCATCGTCGTGCTCTCCGATGTGACCACCCCGCTGCTCGGCCCCTCGGGTGCGGCCGCGGTCTTCGGACCGCAGAAGGGCATCGACGACATCGCGCGCGCAGAGGCGGGCCTCGCGCACGCCGCGTCGCTGTTCCCGCTCGATCCGATGGTGGCGGGCGCGGGCGCGGCGGGAGGCACCGGCTTCGCCCTGCTGACCTGGGGTGCGCGACTCGTCTCCGGCGCCGAGGAGATCGCCCGCCTCGTCGGACTCGCGGATGCCGCCGCGACCGCCGATCTCGTCGTCACGGGTGAGGGGGCCTACGACGATCAGTCCGCCGCGGGAAAGGCCCCCTCCGTGGTCGCCGCGGCGGCCGGTGCGGCCGGAGTGCCGACGGCTCTCGTCGCCGGACGGATCGCCCCCGCGGCGGATGCGACCGCGTTCTGCGCGGCGATCGCGCTCACCGACCTTGCCGGGTCGGCGGACGCCGCGCTCGCCGATCCCGCCCGGTGGCTGCGCGCCGCCGGGGCGCAGCTCGCAGCGGGGGTCGCGGGCGTGGCGTGAGGAGTGGGCGCCGCGGCGCCGCGCACGTCGCGTGTTGACGTCAACATCGCGACGGCAGCGGCATCTGCGCCCCCCCGTTGTGACGATCACCCCCAACCCCGCCTACGCCTCCGAGCCCTTCAAGGGTTGGGGGACGAGCCTGGTCTGGTTCGCGAACGCCGCCGGCGGCTATCCGGAGGAGGTACGTCAGGACCTCCTCGACAAGGTGTTCGGCGAGAAGGAGCTCAACCTCAACATCGCCCGCTACAACATCGGCGGCTGTTCTCGACGCCGCGAGCCCTCGGCACCGCAACCGTCTCGGCAGCGGGAACGATCGCCGTGACCGTTCCGACGGATGCTCCGGCGGGCGCGCACCGCCTCGCGGTGACCGACGCCTCCGGAGCGGTGATCGGGTGGTACGCGGTCACGGTGACGGCAGCGCCGACGGCGCTGGCGACGTCCGGCGCCACGGCCCCGTTCGGTGTGGCTCTGGCCATCGCCATGCTCCTGGTCCTCGCCGGCGCGGCGCTGGTCCTGCGTCGGCGTCCCGCGCGAGGCTGAGTGAGCGGAAGCGGCCCCGGACCCTCTCTGTGAGGGGCCGGGGCCGCTTCCGTTCGTGCGGTCAGCGATCGGTGCGTGTCACGCGTCGCCCAGCGCCGCCGCGACGACGGCGCGGGCTTCGGCCTGCACGTCGCGCAGGTGTTCCTCGCCGCGCAGCGACTCGGCGTACAGCTTGTAGACGTCCTCCGTGCCGGAGGGGCGTGCGGCGAACCAGGCGTGTGCGGTCTGCACCTTGAGGCCACCGATCGCGGCGCCGTTGCCGGGCGCGTGCGACAGTTTCGCGGTGATCGGCTCGCCGGCGAGCTCGGTCGCGGTGACCGCCTCCGGGGCGAGCTTGGACAGGGCGGACTTCTGCGCCGGCGTCGCCGGGGCGTCCACGCGCTGATAGGCGGAGGCGCCGAACTGGGCCTCCAGCTCGGCATAGCGCTGCGACGGCGTCTTGCCGGTGACCGCGAGGATCTCCGCGGCGAGAAGGCACAGGAGGATGCCGTCCTTGTCGGTCGTCCACACCGAGCCATCGAAACGCAGGAAGGAGGCTCCCGCCGACTCCTCGCCGCCGAACGCGACCGACCCGTCGAGAAGGCCGGGAACGAACCACTTGAACCCGACCGGCACTTCGAGCAGGCGCCGACCGAGCGCCTCGGCGACCCGGTCGATGATCATCGACGAGACGAGGGTCTTGCCGACGGCGGCGTCGGCCGCCCACTGTGGGCGGTGCGCGTACAGGTAGTCGATCGCCACTGCCAGGTAGTGGTTGGGGTTCATCAGCCCGGCATCCGGCGTCACGATGCCGTGGCGGTCGGCGTCGGCGTCGTTGCCTGTGAGGATGTCGTACTCATGGCGTCGCGCCACGAGAGCGGCCATCGCGGACGGCGACGACGGGTCCATGCGGATCTTCTCGTCCCAGTCCAGTGTCATGAAGCGCCACGTCGGGTCGACCTCGGGGTTCACGACGGTGAGATCGAGCCCGTAGCGCTCGCCGATCAGCTGCCAGTACTCGACCGAGGCGCCGCCCAGGGGGTCCGCGCCGATGCGCACGCCCGCCTTCGCGATGGCGGCGACGTCGATGATGCTGCCGAGGTCGGCGACATAGCCTTCACGGAAGTCGTACGAACCGAGGGTGTCGGCGTCGATGTCCTTGAAGGGCGTGCGCCGCACGCCCTCGAGGCCGGCGGCGATGAGGGCATTGGCGCGGTCGGCGATCCAGCCGGTGGCATCGGTGTCGGCCGGGCCGCCGTGGGGCGGGTTGTACTTGAAGCCCCCGTCTCGCGGCGGGTTGTGCGAGGGGGTGACCACGATGCCGTCGGCGCGAGCGGGGTCGTCGGCGGCCAGATCGCGGTTGTAGGTGAGGATGGCGTGGCTGAGGGCCGGTGTCGGCACCCACGAATCGCGGGAGTCGGTACGGACGTCCACACCGTTGGCGACCAGGACCTCCACCGCCGTCCGCTCTGCCGGAAGCGACAGGCCGTGCGTGTCGCGACCGAGGAAGAGCGGACCGCTGATGCCCTGCGCCGTGCGGTAGTCGACGATCGCCTGGGTGGTCGCGAGGATGTGGTCCTCGTTGAAGCTCGTGCTCAGCGACGAGCCGCGGTGGCCGCTCGTGCCGAAGGCGACACGCTGTTCGGCGACGGCCGGATCGGGCTTGAGGTCGTAGTAGGCGGCGATGAGCTCATCGATGTCGACGAGGTCGGAGGCTTCGGCTGGCTGTCCTGCGCGGCTCATGTCCACAGTCTGTCACTGCCGCGGCGCCCGTGCTCACTCTCGGTGCAGGACCGATGTCGCCGTGCTGTCGGACAGCTTGTTGATGAGCGTGAGCGTGTCGGGCTTGCACCCGTACTTCGCGTCGCTGATCGGCGCGACCGAGATCTGCTGGCTGATGGCGCCGGCATCCGTGCCCTTGCCGTCGATCGTCGCGACGATCTCCAAGCCCGACGTGTCCTGGGTCTGGCTGCCGATCCCGTTGCCGGTGACCGTGTAGGTTCCCGTGATCGAGCCCTTGAAGTTGATGAGGATGGTCGTTCCCGACACGTTCGCGGTGACCTGCTCGGCCGGGGTCCACGTGTAGGTCCCGTCCTTGCGGAGGATGAGATCCGCGGTGCCGACGGGAGTGAACTTCGCACCGGATCCCGCCATGAGCGAGTTCACGTCGTTGTAGAACGCGGTGACCTGGTCCTGGCCCATGTGCCACGCGCCGACGAGGCAGGCGAGGTCGGCCGTGGGCGACGGCGAGGGCGTCGCTGTCGGAGTGGGCGTCGGCGTCGGGGTTGCGCTCGCAGAACCGGTCGGCGTGGGCTGGGTCGCCGGCTTCTCCTCGACGGGGGCGCATGCGCTCAACCCGAGCGCGAGGACGGAGGCGGTGACGACGGCGAGGGGGGAGAATCGGCGGATCACCCCTTCAGCGTAGGCTGTCACCCGTGACTTCCGCGCCTTCGCCGACCGGGGCGTCTGCGGCATCCGTGCCCGCGCGCCGTACCTACAGCTATCTCGGACCGGCCGGAACCTTCACCGAAGCGGCGCTGGCGCAGGTGCCCGAAGCGCGCGATCAGATCTGGCGTCCGGTGCGCAATGTCGCCGAAGCGCTCGCCGATGTCGTCGAGGGCCGGTCGGATGCCGCGATGATCGCGATCGAGAATTCGGTCGACGGCGGAGTGTCCACGGCGCAGGATGCGCTGGCCACGATGCCCGGGCTGAGAATCATCGGTGAGTATCTGGTCCGCGTGAACTTCGTGCTCGTCGCCCGCCCGGGAACCCGCATCGAAGACGTCACCCTCGTGGCCGCGCACCCGGTCGCCTACGCGCAGTGCCTGCGGTGGCTGTCGGCGCATCTGCCCGACCATGCGCACCTGCCGGCGTCGAGCAATGTCGCCTCGGCCGTGGACATGCTGGAGGGTGTGAGCGACGCGGATGCCGCGGTGGCGCCGCCCGCGATCCTCGAACACCACGACCTTCAGCTGCTCGCCGAGGAGATCGGCGACAATGCCAATGCCGTCACCCGCTTCGTGCTGGTGGGGCGCACCGTCGCGCCGCCCGCGCCGACCGGCGCCGACAAGACCTCGCTGATCGTCGAGCTGCCCGAGGAGTACCCGGGCGCATTGATGGAGATGCTCGAGCAGTTCGCCACGCGCGGGATCAACCTGTCGCTGCTCGCCTCGCGACCGATCGGCGACGCCCTGGGGCGCTACCGGTTCGTCATCGACGCGGACGGGCACATCCAGGACGAGCGCATGGCCGACGCGCTGCTGGGCCTGCGGCGGTTCAGCCCGAAGATGATCTATCTGGGCTCCTATCCGCGTGCCGACCGCGCGATCGTGCACTATCCGGAGCGCTATTCGGATGAGGTGTTCGTCGAGGCCCGCGACTGGCTGCGCGCGCTCATCTCCGGCGCACCGGAGGCCTGAGCCTCCCGCCGCGCGCCTCAGGCCGCGAGCAGCTCGAGGGTCTGGATACGGCCGGCGGCGGCATCCATCGCCTCCTCGTCGTACGCACCCGACACGGGCGAGACCATGACCTCGTCGACGCCGTGGCGATCGGCGAAGGCCGAAATCGCCCCGCGCGCGTCGTCGCCGGTGCCGACGAACCAGCGCCGCCGCAGCGCGTCGAGAAGAGGGCCGGCGAGACGGTCCTCCGCCTCCGCCGCCGCGGCCTGCTCGACGCTCTCCAGAGCCGTGAGCGGGTGCCCGCCGCGCAGACGCGCCATCATGCGTGCCTGCGGCAGCATGCGCTCCTCGGCCTCGGCCGTGGTGGCGGCGACGACCGCGTTGGCGGTGAGGAAGGTTCGGGGTGCGTCGAGGTGCGCCGACGGCTGGAACTGTCCGCGATAGAGATCGAGGGCCCGTTCGAGTCCCTCGCCGGAGAAGTGATTGGCGAACACGTAGGGCAGCCCGAATGCGGCCGCGAGCTGCGCCGAGTAGTCACTCGATCCGAGCAGCCACACCTCGGGCGCGCCCGTCGCCGCCGGCGTCGCGTGGATGCCGTAGCGGTCGTCGTCGCCGGCGCGGCCCGTGAGGCGCACCGTCGCACCCTCGGGCGACATGAGCGCGCCGATGTCGCGCACGTGATCGGGGAAGCGGTCGACGTCGCTGGAGGTGCCGCTCATGCGCAGCAGCTGGGTGATGACCGGGTCGCTTCCCGGAGCCCGCCCGAGGCCCAGGTCGATGCGGCCGGGAGCGATCGCTTCGAGGGCGGCGAACTGCTCCGCGACGACGAGGGGCGCATGGTTCGGAAGCATCACGCCGCCGGAGCCGACCCGGATGCGCGACGTGCGTGCGGCGGCGGCGGCGATCAGCACGGGCGGGGTGGTCGACGCGACAGCCGGCATGTTGTGGTGCTCCGCGAACCAGTAGCGGCGGTAGCCCAGATCATCGGCGCGCTGTGCCAGAGCCAGCGAGGCGGCGACCGCCTGCGTGCTGGTCTGGCCGGTACGGACGGGTACGAGGTCGAGAACAGAGAGCGCGGGAGACATCGACGGAGACAACCCCGCGACCGCCCGCCGCATTCCACCGCCGGGATTCACCGGGCGTTCTTGACGGCCTCGTAGGCCGCCAGCGCGGCGTCGCGCGATGCCTTCAGATCGACGAGGGGCTCCCTGTCCGCGGCATCCGGCGCCCACTCGCGGACGTACCGTCCGTCGGGGTCGAACTTCTTCGCCTGCAGCTCCGGGTTGAAGATGCGGAAGTAGGGGGCGGCATCGGCTCCCGAGCCGGCGACCCACTGCCAGTTGAAGGGGTTGCTCGCGGCATCCGCGTCGACGAGGGTGTCCCAGAACCACTCCTCGCCGCGGCGCCAGTCGATGAGGAGGTTCTTGATGAGGAAGGATGCCGTCACCATCCGCACCCGGTTGTGCATGAAGCCCGACACCCAGAGCTCGCGCATCCCGGCATCCACGAGGGGCACGCCCGTCTCGCCCCGTTGCCACGCCCGCAGCAGGGAGGGCTTGAGCCGGGGCCAGGGGAAGGCGTCGTACGCGGACTTCAGGTTCTTCGCCGCGAGGTCGGGGGCATGGAAAAGGGTGTGCCAGGCGAACTCGCGCCAGCCGACCTCGGAGAGGAAGCCTCCGACGTGGGCTCCCGACGCCACCGCGGCGTGCCAGACCTGGTGGGGGCTGAGTTCTCCCCAGCGCAGCCGCGGCGACAGCATCGAGGTCGCGCCTCCGGCGGGTTCGTCGCGGGCGCGGTCGTAGTCGGCGACATCCTCGGCGAGGAACTCCCGCAGGCGGCGGCGCGCGGCCAGCTCGCCGGGTGTCCAGCGTTCGCGCAGCCCGCCCGCCCAGTCCGGTCTCGTCGGCAGGAGGCCCCAGTCGTCGAGGTCGTCGGATGCCGGGTAGCTCGACACCCCGCGCAGCTCGCGCGGCTCCGGCAGGGGCTCGCGCGGAGCGGGCGGCTGCCGGCACGCCTTCCAGAACGGCGTGAACACCCCGTAGGGGGTGCCCGCGCCGGTGCGGACGGTCCATGGCTCGAACAGCAGCGACGCCGCGAACGAGCTCACCTCGAGGCCGCCCGCTCGCAGCGACGTCTTGAGCCCGGCATCCACCTCGCGCTCGGGCGCGCTGTACCGCCGGTTCCAGAACACCGCGCCGGCGCCGACCTCGCGGGCGAGTGAAGGGATGACCTCGGATGCGGCGCCGCGGCGCAGGACGAGGCGGGTGCCCTTCTCGCGCAGGCGCTCGCCGAGCGCGGTGAGGGAGTGATGCAGCCACCACCGGGCGGCGCCGCCGAGGGGGCGCATGCCCGGCGACTCCTCGTCGAGCACATAGACCGCGATCACGGGCTCGGCGCGATCGACGCCCGCATGCAGCGCGGGATTGTCCGCGAGGCGGAGGTCGTCGCGGAACCAGACGAGGCTCGGGGATGCCGGCATGGCTCCATCGTGCCGGGTGCGTCGGGCTGCGGCGAGCCCTTGCGTATGCGGTGTCCGGCGGGCTAGATGTACTGACCCGGATCGTTGTTGACGTAGGAGAGACCTCCGTAGTCGAGTTGGAGCTGTCTAGGTTCCCTCGAGTCCACGGAGGTCTCTCGTGTCCCACGGTAATGCCCGGCTGACTCCGGCCGGCAGGTTGATCATGGTCCAGCGCATCGAGTCGGGGCGTGCGGTCGCGCACGTCGCGGCGGAGATGGGGATCTCGCGCACGACTGCGTGGCGGTGGTGGCGTCGGTTCCGGGAACACGGCCACGCAGGTCTGCAGGATCGTTCCAGCGTCGCCCACTCGCACCCGCGTAGGACGGCGGCATGCGTGGAGACGCGGGTGCGGATCATGCGACACGTCACTCGTCGCGGTCCGGTGTTCATCGCGGGCCGGCTCGGCCTGCAGCCCTCGACGGTGGGGCGGGTGCTGCGCCGCCACCACGTCCCGCTGCTACGGGAGCTGGACCCGGTCACCGGGACGGTGATCCGCGCGACCCGCCGGACGGGACGGCGCTACGAGCACGACCATCCCGGGTCCTTGATCCACGTCGATGTGAAGAAGCTGGGCCGCATCCCCGCCGGCGGCGGGTGGCGCCTCCACGGCCGCGGTGAACGACCCGCCCGCAAGCGAGGGCTGGGTTACGACTACGTCCACACCGTCATCGACGACCACTCCCGGGTCGCTTACGCGGAGATCCACGATGATGAGAAGGGCACCACCGCGGCCGGTGTTCTCGAGCGGGCGATCGCGTTCTACACGACCCTCGGAGTGAAGGTCGAGCGGGTGATCAGTGACAACGCGTTCGCATACCGCCACTCGACCGCGTTCCGCGCGGTGATCGAGCAGCACCGCATCACGCACCGGTTCATCAAACCGCACTGCCCCTGGACCAACGGGAAGGTCGAACGCCTGAACCGGACCCTCGCGACCGAATGGGCCTACGCGAGACCCTGGACCTCGAACGAGGACCGGGCCTCCGGCTTGACGACCTGGCTCGACCACTACAACCTAGACAGGCGCCACCTCGGCATCGGAGGCATCTCACCCATCGACCGCATCAACAACGGTCGAGGTCAGTACAACTAGATGTTGTGTCTCGTGAGGTTGGTGACGTTCGGCGGGTCGCTCGGGAGTAGGTGAGGTCCTCCGGGTGGGATGTGAAACGACTAAGAATCGCATT